>JACQEA010000343.1 GCA_016200825.1 Chloroflexota bacterium
CTTGCGCGCGCGGCGAACAAGTACATCAACGATACCGCGCCGTGGCTCGCGATTAAAACTGATCGCGCGCGCGCGGCGACGACGCTATACACCGCGTTGCGCGTGATTGATAATTTGAAAACGCTTTTCTATCCGTTCTTGCCGTTCTCGTCGAATGAACTGCATCGTCAACTCGGTTACGACGGCGATTTGCTTGGCGCGCTCAAGATCGAAACGATTCAGGAAAAAACGCGCGCGCATACCGCGTTGGTGTACGAACCGGGAAAACATTCGCAACACTGGGCGCCGTCGCAATTGCGCGCGGGGCAAAGTTTGCGCGAACCGAAAGCGTTGTTCAAAAAGTTAGATGAGAAAATCGCGGAAGAAGAAAAAGCGAAACTGGGAAAACCAAATTCAGAATAAAAAATCTCACCGCCAAGTCGCAAAGAACGCCAAGAATAAACAATAAAACAGACTTACGCTTCATTTTCTTCTTTGCGCACTTGGCGTCTTTGCGGTAAGAATTATTTCGCATAAGGTCTAATGACGGTGGACGGAGGAACTATTATTTCGGTCTTGTGTCCATCGTTTTGCGTCAATTCGCATTTCGTTTGACGCGTGTTCCAAAACCGGATATACTCACGCACAAGATCGGGGCGTAGCGCAGTTGGTAGCGCGCATCGTTTGGGACGATGAGGTCGGAGGTTCGAATCCTCTCGCCCCGACAGGTTTAGTCTAATAGTCCAATAGTCGAATAGTCAAATCAATATTGTTGGTGTGACGATGAGACTATTAGACGATCAGACTACGTGACTAATCGCGCGGGAGTAATTCAGTGGCAGAATGCGTCCCTTCCAAGGACGACGTCGCGAGTTCGAATCTCGTCTCCCGCTTTAAATCTAAAATCCAAAATCTAAAATTTGGAATTTCCCGGGCCTGTAGCTCAAGGGTAGAGCAGCGCCCTCATAAGGCGTTGGTTGATGGTTCGAATCCATCCGGGCCCACAATTTCAACAACGATCCCGTTTCAATGACGCGGGATTTTTTGTTTTCGATTTGCAATTTGCGATTGCCAATTCTGATTTCATCCAATCGCAAATCGAAAATTGCAAATGCGGAGTTACGATGTCCGATTTCCAAAAAATATTATCTGCCGATCTGCCGCGCTATTTGCAAGACCTTCAATCGCTCGTCAACATTGATTGCGAAACGCGATCGAAACCCGGCGTGGATCGCGCCGCCGCGTATTTGCGCGAACGCTTTCGCGAATTTGGCGCGCAAGTGCAAGAATTTCCGCAAGAAAAATACGGCGATATGTTTTACGCGCGCTGGCAGGGCAAAGGAAAATCGCGCATTGTATTGCTCGGACATTCCGACACGGTCTATCCCGACGGAACCGTCGCGCAATTTCCATTTCGGCGCGATGGATCGCGCGCATTTGGTCCCGGCGTGATTGATATGAAATCGGGATTATTGCTGGGGCTGTACGCGCTGCGCGCGCTCGTACAATCCGGGTTTGAAAATTTTGGCGAGATCGGATTATTTTGTAACAGTGAAGAAGAAATTGGTTCGCCGGTGTCGCACGATTTGTATCCAACTTTTGTGCGCGGCGCGAATGCCGCGTTGGTTCTAGAACCCGCGCGCGGCGATGTTAGCGAAATTGATCGCGGTGATTGCGGAAGGAAATTAGAAATTGATGCTACGCATGCGCTTATTTCACCGCTGAGAACGCTGAGTGCACTGAGAAAAAATTTTTGAATTCTCTGCGTTCGGAGTTTACCCTGAGTGTAACGAAGGGCGCTCTCGGCGGTGAATTCTGCGTAAGATGAGTTAGAAAATTATTTCGCGATCAACGTCGGCAACACCAACGGCACGCTCGGCGCGAGCGGCGCGGACGCGGGCGATGACTTGCCGCTTTTGCAATCGCTCAAGCCGCGTTGCGCGAGTGAATTGTTCGCGTCGAGTTTGAGCGCGAATTCAAAGTACGGAATGGCTTGACTACATTTATTTTGGCGCTGAAACGCAACGCCGAGATTCGCCGCGATCTCGGCGTTATTCGCATCGAGGGTGAGCGCGCGCAATAATTGGGTCGCGGCTTCGGGCGCGCGATTCGCATCCAGCAACGCGAATCCCAAACGACTAATCGTCGGAATGTACGCGCCATACAACTGAATCGCGAGTTGATATTCCCCGACCGCATCCACCGGCAAATTAAAAAAAATGCGCTCGACCTCCGCGAGTTCAAAATGGCGGAAGAAAAAATTCGGTTCGAGCGACACAGTTTTGTTCCATTCGGTAAGCGCGGCTTCTTTTTGTCCTCCCAGCGTCAACACCCACGCTTGCGCGCGATGCGCGTCCGCGTTTGTCGCGCCAAATTCCAACGCGGCGAGCGCGGCTTTTTGCGCGTCGGGCGCGCGCTTGGCGTGCAAATACGCCTCCGCGACCGCGGCGTACGCGTTCACATTTTTTGAATCGAGCGCGACCGCTTTTTCACCCGCGCTGATCGCTTGATCCACTTGTCCGCTCCACAACAACGCGCGCGCGAGTTGCGCGTGCGCGTCCGCATCATTGGGCGCGGCTTGCGTCGCTTTGCGCGCGTTATCGAGCGACGCTTGAATCTGGCCGCGATAAGCGAGCGCGCGCGATTCGCGCGTGAGTGCGCTTGAATTTGTGGGCGCGAGTTTGATCGCGCTTTCGTATTGCGTGATCGCGGCGTCGAGTTGACTCGCCAATAATAATTTATCGCCCATCGCGATCAACGCGTTGAAATTCGCGGGCAAGTTTGAGTTGGCAGTCGAGTTGGTTGCGCGCGCCGATGGCGCGGGCGTGGTCGCGCGGCCCAAAACATTGGTGGACACAAACCACGCGCCGCCGATGAGCAACGCGATCAAAACGATTGCGCCGCCGATGAGCAAAATGGGAAAAAAATTTCGGCGCGGTCTTGACGCCAAAGTTTCCAAGCGCGCCGCGCGTGCGCGTAATGCGAGCGCGGGATCGGGACGAAAGTTTTCGGTGGAATCTTCACGCGTAAAATTCGCGCGTTGCAAAACTTGCGTGACCGATTCCGGCGTTTGCCCGGAAAAATTTTCCGCCGCGGCGTTAGTTTCTGGCGGCGGAGTGCCCGGCACCCAACGCGTGCCGTCAAATCCGTACCATTGTCCGCTCTGCGCGCCGATCATCCACCACTTGCCGCTCGCGTCGCGGAATTGCAATTTTTGCATCTCGCCGCGAAATTCCGCTTCGGTCAACGCGTCGACTTGCAGTTTGCCTTTCAATTCAAAAAAACGGCGCTCCATTTCCGCGGCGGTCATGGCGCGCTCCCGCGATCGCATGCCGCGACAAATTCTTGGAACAACTTGAGCATGCGCGCGTCGTCATCCAACATCCATTCGGGATGAAATTGGACGCCGACCGCGAATTTTTTTTGCGCGGCTTCAATGCCTTCCACAATTCCGTCCGGCGCGCGCGCGCTCACGCGAAAGCCCGGCGCGATTTGTTTGAGCGCCTGATGATGCAAACTATTTACTTCGAGGCGCGTCGCGCCCAGTGCGCGCGCGAGGCGCGAATCGCGCGCGATCTCAATCGCGTGCGCGCGTAAATTGTATGGGTTGCCTTTGCGATGCGGATGCGGCAGCGCGGCGGGAACCTGCGCGGCAATGTCTTGATATAACGACCCGCCCGCCGCGATATTCAACGATTGAATGCCGCGACAAATTCCAAAGACCGGCGTGTCTTGATCCAATGCCCAGCGCGTTAGATTCATTTCCGCCGCGTCGCGATCGGTGTCAATCTCGCCGCAAAACGGCTCGACGTTCTCGCCGAATTCGCGCGGATGCACGTCAATGCCGCCCGCGAGAAATAATCCATCCACGCGCGCAAAAATCGCGCGCAACGATTCTTCCGATAGTTGCAGAGGAATCAGCACCGGCGCGCCGCCCGCCAGTTCGAGCGCGCGCGTAAATGTCGCGCGAATTCCGTAACTCGGAAACGCGTCGAGGTCTTTGATGGTGCGTGTGGGAATTCCGATGAGTGGTTTCAATTCAACCTTTTTGTTAGGACGCGGATCGACGCGGAAAAAACGGATTCATTCTTTTCTGATCCGTGTCCTATTTAATTCAAGTTGCCACCATGTCATTCTGAGGGAGCGAAGCGACCGAAGAATCTCGCAAACTACCTTGAAATCAAAAGTCGCTAGCGAGATGCTTCGCGGAGTTTATAGTGAGCGAAGCGAATCTACTCAGCATGACAGTGCGAAAATGTCCCACGCCCGCGGGCGTGCCGGTCGCGATCACATCGCCGGGCAAAAGCGTAATGCCTTGCGTGATGAATTCGATAATTTTCGCGACGCTCGCGATCATTTCTTTTGTATTCGCGCTTTGCATCACTGCGCCGTTGAGAATGGATTGAATGGTTAGATTTTGTGGATCGGGAATTTCATCTTTGGAAACGATATAGGGACCCATCGGACAAAACGTATCGAGCGATTTGCCGCGCGTAAATTGTCGTCCGCCTTTGACGTCAAATTGCAAATCGCGCGCGCTCACATCGTTCAAATTGCAATAACCAAAGACGTACTCGAGCGCTTCATCGGCGGCGACGCGTTGCGCGCGTTTGCCGATCACGACCGCGAGTTCGGCTTCAAAATCCACTTGTTGCGTCAGCGCGGCGTCCCACGTGATCACATCGCCGGGTCCGATCAGCGCGCTGGGAAATTTTGGAAAAAGAATTGGATACGCGGGTGGATCGCCGCCGTGTTCGCGAATATGATCCCAATAATTCAAACCCACCGCGACGATTTTGGAAGGATTCGGAAGCGGCGCGAGAAATTTTACGGCGTCGGCGCGAAAAACAATTCCATCCAGCGCGCGACTGCCGAGATGTTCCAGCGTTTCATTCGCGGCGTCCCGCGCGTCTTCGCCCTGCCGCAAAAAATCGAGCGCGTCGGCGGCGATGTATTTGGCTTCTTCGCCGCGCGCGGCGAGCATAATCGCGCGCGCGAGATTTAGATCAACGACGGTTTCGCCGCGGACTGCGCCCCAACGTTTTTGTCCGTTCGCGAGAAAGGTGACGAGTCGCATTCGTAAACTCCAGTGATCAGTAATCAGTGATCAGTGATCAGTAATCAGTAATCAGTGGTCAGTAATCAGTGAACGGCGGTTGGATGTTGGAAATTAGAGCGCGGACGCTGCGCGTTGGATTTTGTTCGCGTGATTTTACTACAAGTTAGAACGGCGAGCAAAATGAGTGTGAACCTTTTGACACGCGCTAGGCTCGATGATATACTTTTCGCGTCGGACCGAAAAAGCAGGAGCATAATGTCGGTGCTGTATTGTTCGCAGTGCGGATCGCGTAACCGATCGAACGATAGTGCATGTCACGAGTGTGGCGCGCGTTTTGCCGATCACGCGCAAGTGGATTGCCAGTTGTGCGGAATCGCGAATCCACGCGCGGGCGCGTTTTGTTTATCCTGCGGCGC
>JACQEA010000344.1 GCA_016200825.1 Chloroflexota bacterium
GACGAATCAAGTCACGATCAGCCAATCGCAAAACGTGACGCTGAGCAATTCGCTCGTGACGACGAATAATAAATCCAAGCCCGCGCTCAAAATAGAAGAGAGCGACAAAGTCTATGTGCAGCAAGTGAACTTGGATAGTTTTATTCGCGTGGATAATTCTGCGAACGTCAGCATCGTCGGCACAAACGCGAATGACCAATTGCTAATTACAAATGACAATGTATTGTCGTTGAATGTTGACACGCGCGCGGGGAACGACGCGCTGACTTTAGTCGGCGATGTCGCGGCGTTGAATGTAAACGCGGACGGCGATTTGATTTTGACGCGCGCGACGCGCGTCGCGAGTCCGAGTGGAAATGTAACTCTGCGCGCGGGTGGCGCGTTGACGTTGGAAGCGGGGAGTGTGATTGATGCGTCCGCGATGAATACCGGCAATGGCGGTACGGTAACCATCAACAGCGCGGGAACAAAATTCTACGGAAATATTTTCTCGCGGGGCGGTGAGAATGGCGGCAACGGCGGATTCGTCGAAGTATCGGGAAAATATTTATTATTTGAAGGCAACGTGGATACGCGCGCGCCGCGCGGGATCGCGGGAAATTTATTGATCGATCCGGATTACGTCACGGTTGATTCAGCGACGACGGACGACACGTAGTTAGACGATAACACAATTGCCGGAGTGGATGGCGGTAACGGCACGACGTATTATATTTCCGCGAGCAAAGTTGTGACGCAATTATCATCGAGCAGTGTTTCGATCACCGCGAATACAAGCATCACAATTAATTCCGCGATCTCGAGCAGTTCCACAAATTCGTTGACGCTCACCACGCAAACGCTAAATTTGAACGCGAACATCAGCACGAGCAATGGCTATGTTACGTTCAATGCAAATGTAGTCTTGGGTTCAACAGTAACTGTTAGCACAGGCAGTGCGAATGTCACATTCGCGGGAACGATTAATGGCGGGTACGGATTGACCGTCAACAGCACCGGGACAACAACGTTCAACGGAATCATCGGCGGATCAACGCCGCTCACTTCATTGACAACTGATTCCGGCGGAACGACAACATTTAATTCCAACACAATTATTTTTTCGACGACAACGCAAACAGTAACAACCGGGACGACAACTACAACGACAAATCTCGCGCAAGGTCAAACGGTGGTGGCAAGTTCGATTGAGACATCCAGTTTCCTAGCGGACTACGCTGTGGACGGAAGTACCAGCACGCGTTGGGCAAGCAATAGCACAGTCGCGCAAAACATCTATGTTGATCTTGGTTCTTCGTATACGATCAATCGGATCAAGTTAACGTGGGAAGCTGGCACTTCGGCGTACTCTCTCGATTATTCAAACGATGCGAGTAGCTGGACGACAATCCTTTCCAGCAGCGCCGCAAATTTCGCGGTTCAAGACAATACCGGTTTGTCCGTCACGGGACGATACGTTCGGATGTACACCACGGGCAGTTTTTATGGCACCGTCGGCGTTTCACTCTATGAATTTCAAGTTTATGACTCGGCTGGTTCAACTCATACCGTTACATCCGGCGGAACTACAACCACAGTCAACGTTATTTCTACCAGCACAACTGCCGGCACATCAACATCAGTCACAACATCCGGCGCGCAAACTTTCAACGACGCGATCACGCTCGGCGCGAATTCAACATTAACTAGCAACAGCAGTGGCGCGATTGCATTTAATAGTACCGTGAACGGCGCAAAAACGTTGACGGTGAATACAAGTGGAACAACAACCTTCACCGGTGTTGTTGGTGGTACTTCCGCGTTATCATCACTCACAACAGATTCCGGCGGCACAACTGCAATCAACGGCGGCGCGATTACCACGAGCGGCGCGCAAACATTCAACGACGCGGTCACGTTGAACGCGGATACAACGTTGACGAGTAACAGCAGTGGCGCGATCACATTGAATAGTACCGTCAACGGCGCGTACACTTTTGCGATCAACACGAGTGGCACCACAACATTCGGCGGTATTGTTGGCGGAACTTCTGCACTTGCTTCACTCACCACCGATTCCGGCGGCTCAACAACAATTAGCGCGAGCGCGATCACAACCAGCGGCGCGCAAACTTACAATGACGCGGTTACGTTATCGGCAAATACAACGTTGACGAGCAACGGCGGTAGTGGCACAACGTTCAATGGAACATTGGTGAACAGCCCCACGTTCGTCACCAGGTCAAATCGGTCAAGCTATTGATCTGGCAGGCGGAGCAGGTGGATCGTCAGGTCAACACGTGACCTTACCGACTGGCATCGTCAGCACACTTTCCGATTTCTCAATTGCAACTTGGGTCAAGCTAGACACAAATAATACTTGGCAACGAATTTTCGATTTTGGCACGGGTACGACGATCAATATGTTTCTCACGAGTCCGAGCGGCGCAGGCACTCTTCGATTTGCAATTACTACCGGTGGCAGCGGCGCAGAGAAACAAATCAATGCAAGTTCAGCTTTGCCGACCGGTGTTTGGAAGCATGTTGCCGTCACGAAATCTGGCAACACCGGCACAGTTTATGTGGACGGAGTTTCGGTCGGTACGAATACTTCTTTAACCCTGAGCCCTTCTAGCTTGGGGAATACGACTCAGAACTATATTGGTCGTTCAGAATATATTGCCGATCCATTTTTGGATGGCAAGCTTGATGATTTTCGCATTTATAGCGGTGCGCTGACCGCTGGCGAAGTTCAAACTTTATACAATCTAGGTACGCTGACTCCATCGGTCGCGAGTCTGAGGGCACAGTATAACTTTGACGGGAACGCGAACGATTCCAGCGGCACTGGCGGCAACATCACATTCAGCGGCACGGTGAACGGCGCGCAAACATTGACGGTAAATACATCTGGAACAACAACCTTCACCGGAATCGTTGGCGGAACAACTGCTCTCACTTCAATTACAACTGATTCAAGCGGCACCACTGCAATCAACAGCGGCGCGATCACAACCAGCGGCGCGCAAACATTTAACGACGCGGTCACACTCGGCGCGAACACAACTCTCACCAGCAACAGCAGTGGCGCGATTGCAATGAACAGTACGGTTGACGGCGCGTACACTTTCGCGGTCAACACGAGCGGCACAACAACTTTCGCCGGAATCATCGGCGGAACAACCGCGTTGACATCGTTGACAACAAATTCGGGCGGAACGACGACCATCAGCACAACCGCGATCACAACCAGCGGCGCGCAAACATTCAACGACGCGGTGACGGTGAGCGCGAATGCAACACTAACGGCAAGTACATTCGCGATCAACAATACGTTCACCGCGAATTCCGGCGTCACTTTGGAACCCTACAGCGCGAGCGCGACGATTGGTCTCGGCACGGGATCCACCGGCACATTTAATTTAAGTACGACCACTCTCGCGAATATTTCTTCAACTGCTACCGTGACGGTTGGCGCGAGCAGTAATTCAAACGCGGTAGACATTAACACCGCGAATCTCAGCGCGACGAATTACAATCTCACGATCAACAGCGGCGCGACGACCTTCAGTGGATTGCTCACCCTCGCGAGCGGCAAAACGTTGCAAATTATTTCCTCCGCCGATTTGACCGACAACAATTCAACCAACACCGATGTTTCGATCAGCAGTGGTTACGTTCTATTTGATTTCGCGAACGCGATCGGCACATCCAGCAATCCAATTGAACTCGCGGTCGGCACACTCGCCGCGCGCACGCGCACGAGCGGCGGAATTTTTATTCGCAACAGCGGCGGACTGGTCATTGACAGCGTCGGCGGCGTAGATGGCATTACCAGCGCGAGTGGTGACATTGATATTCGCACCTCGAGTCCGTTGCGCGTTAGCCGCGGCGTTCGCTCGAATTTTGGCAACATCAATTTGAACGCGCAAGGTTCAACGACCAACGACAATTTGACGATTGAAGCAAATATCGAAGCGGTCGGCAGCGATTCATCCGTCACGTTAACGGCGGGACACAACATCGCGCAAACTTCCGCGTCGCGGATCTCCGCTCCCGGTTTGGGCGCGATCAGTTTCAGCGCGGGTCTTGGCACCGGAACCGGCTCAGTTACATTAAGCGGCTCAGTCGTCGCGTCTGCGGGACCGATTAATTTCAGCGCGTCGGGTTCGATTACGCTCAACGCCGGCGCGGATGTGAAAACAACTTCCGGTTCGATTACGCTGACGGCTGGAGATTCGATTTCGCTCGCGGCGAATTCAGCGCTCTCGGCGAGTGGCGGCGCAATCAGTTTGACCGCGCAAACCGGAACGCTCGATGTCAGCACGCCGTTAGACGGGACGCCGTTGAATTTCAATGCGGTGACCATGAACGTCAACGCGAAATTGACCGGCGCGGTAATGAACTTGACCGCGACGACGATGAACTTGTTCGCGGCTTTGACTTCGAGTGATAAGTTAAAGTTGGATGCAACGACGATCAACGTCAATGCCAAGATCACTGGACATACGGTCACGACGAATGCAACGACTTTCAATCTCAATGCACCGTTGAATTGCGACACGCTCGATTCAGATGCAGACAACACGAACATTAATGATCAGGTGAATTGCAACGGCAAAGCAAAAGTAAAGGCAAAGAAACTCAAGATATCCGCTCCGTTCACTGCGACCGAAGTGACTACAATCGCGGATACGTTTGATCTCAATGCGCCGTTGAATTGTGCCTCGCTCGATTCGGATGCAGACATTACTAATATTGGTGGCGCGGTAAGTTGCGGCGGCAGCGCAAGGGTAAAAGCAAAAAAACTCCATATATTCGCTCCCTTCACTGCGAATGCCGTGACGACAATCGCGGACACATTTGATCTCGATGCGCCCATGAATTGCGACAGTTTGAATTCGGATGCGGACACAACCAACATTAATGACTTGGTGCGATGCAACGGCGCGCGCTTCAAGGCAAATATGCTAACTGTTAACGGTCCAATCAACACAACATTTCTAACTGTTGACGCGAATGAGATGGATGTCTTTGCGAACATTGACACAACAACTTTGGATATCGAAACCAAGATACTAAACGCCGGAAGTGGAAATATCGCGGCATACATTACGCATATCAGCGCAGGTCAGCAAACTGGCTTTGTGGTTTTGGTGCGCAAGTTTTCCGACAAGCCCGGCGCGGATCAACCATTTGATGCGACGCTCCCCGAATTTTCCGGCAGCGGCGATGTGCAGATTCTTTCTAATCCAGACAATCCGGTCAACAATTCGCCGCTGACTTTGAATATTTTGCCAGCCAATCTTCCTCCGGGCAATCAATTGATTTCGGGAACCGTCGTTGGCAATCAAAAAAGTTTTGTAGGCAATCTTGCCGAAACTTCTTTTTCGATGCTCTTTAATCCTCCACCGGCTGCGCCCGGAACAGTATTTAATGTTCTGTATTGGAATCCGTTGTTACGCAACGGTCTCGGCGATTGGGAAAAAATTTCGAACGTGAGTACGCTGCCCAGCGGCGCAATTTCCGCGACCGTGCAGGCGCAAGGGACCTATGTGCTCGTTCAACGCATGAACACTTCGAACATTGATGGTTCGGCGTTAGCGGTGCGCGTAAATTCCGGGCAACAAGTACCAATTGGCAATGCGCCCGCGCCGCTCATCGCGCTGAACTTACCGCAAGGCAATCAAGTTTTAGTAACGCGCGGCACAGCAGATAACGCGACGATCCGGAATGAAAACGCGCGCTCATTGCCCGGCCCATTACCCGGCGGCGCGACGCTCGCCTCCGCGATGACGATTGACGCGAACCGGCAAAACGCGCCGTTAACGTTGATTCCGGCGAGCGAGAAAATGCAATTGACGTTCAACATTACGCGCAACGGAAATTACGCGGTACTCTATTGGAATTCATTGCTGAATCGCGGACAAGGCGGATGGGTTCAAGTCACGAACGCGCAACTCACCGCGGATGGAAATATTATGGTCGACGCGGCGTATACCGGAACGTTCGCGCTCGTGTCACGATAATTGCGCGGCAACCATCTCAGCATTCTCCCGGTTGGTATCGCACGATAATTTATCGGACAACGATGCGCGAATTTTTTTTCATATACTCTGGTTGAGAGCATTCACAAATGATTGATGAAGAAAAAGCAAACCCGCGAACCGCCCCTGCATCTGATTCAGAACCAACGCAACCGGCGGAGGCAGAAAAGCCTGACGAAGGAAATATTTTCGGTACGGTGATAACGCTCACGATCGCCGCGATCGCGCTCTTTGGTGTGTACTTTGCAAATTTCGTCGGCGAGGTGGGCGGTAAAGCCAGCGGCGCGTTGACGGACGCGCTTGCCGCGACCGTCAACCGCGAAAAAGCGCAAGTCACTTCCAACACCTGGCTGTTTCAGGATTTGCGCGCGTACACCCATCAACAAATTTTGCTCGCGTTGGCGGACGCCGCGCAAACCGACGCGGACGCCGCGGAATCGCGCAAACAGAGCGATACGGCAACCATTTTGCGCGATCAAGCCGCGGGCTATCGCACCGAAGCGGATGCCGAAGGCGGATTTTATTCTTCCAGTTATGTTTTAGCCGATGGCACGTTCGACGAAAAATCTTTTTTGGAACATCAATTCCGTTTTGAATCGCGCAATCGCAATGTGAATCCCGCCAAAGAATTTGAGAAAGCCGAGTTTTACTTTGAGCGGCGCAAATCGTTGGACGCGCCATCGTTGGGACTCGCTTTTACGTTGCTCTTTTTGGTTTTTGCGGAAATGTCAAAGACCCGCGCGCGTTATTATTGGTTCGGTTTCAGTCTGCTCATTTTTATTGTTTCGATGGCATACGTGGTCAACGGCGCGCTGACGATCGGATATTAACCAGATGCTTCGCATTCTCCGTCCTACGTTTCTCCTCAAAAAACTGGGGTTTGACGAAATCGCCAAAGCGGCAATCGCGTTGATTTCGCTGTGGGCGGGTACCATCGCGGTTTTGCAAAATCAAGTCAACATCGAAAGCGAACTTTCATTTCGCCGCGCGCAGTCCTTAGCGGTGTCCACGTTCGGTCAACTGACGCGCACGGATGAACGCGTGACGCACAATCTCGGCATCTATGCCGCGTGGACGAATGCGCGCTTGCAAGTGGATCAAGCGGAAGGTCGCGCCAAAGCCGCGCGCTTGCAAGGCGACGAACTGGAAGCGCAAAAAGCGTTGACCAACGCGGCGCGATGGCGCGCGGTTCAAAAAACTTCCGCCAGTTTGACGCCGCTCCTTTCGGATAAATACAATGGCAACTATACGAGTTACTATGAACAAGAACATTACGACGCGTACTTGGAACAAGAAAAGCAATTGGCGGCGACGCGTGAGAGCGCAGAATGGAGCGCAAAATCTTCGCGCTATTCTACCGCGCTGAGCGTCATCGCGGTTGCGTTGTTCTTGATGGGCATTGCGCTCACCGTAAAAAATCGTGTCAAGTTCGTGTTGGCTTTTGTTGGCTTGATCATGCTCGCGATTACTGTCGAGTGGGTTATCGAAATTCAATCCGATCCAGTAATTCCAACTCCCGTCGAAGCGATGGAACGTTTTGTGGAAGGACAAATTTTAAGCAATACGGCGTATAAAGCGACCGGCAAAGAAAAAGTGGATCTAGAAACCAAAGCGTTGGCAGATTTTGATCGCGCGATTCAGTTGTACGATCAGTACGCCGATGCCTATCAGTGGAAAGGCATGACGCTTTTACAAACGCGATTGTTGGACGCCGACGGGGAACGAAACGCGCAAGCGGCGCAGAGTTTAGAGCGCGCGGTTGAATTAGGGAATGACACATCGGTCGTGCATACCAATTTAGGCTGGGCGTACCTGTTGATCGGCAAATATCAAAACGCGATTACCGCGCTGAAAAAAGCGGTTGAAGTTGAACCCACCGAATGTCAAGCGCATTTGAATTTAGGTTTGGCGTATCTCGCCAACGCGCAAACCGCGAAGGCAAATGAAACGTACGCCGACGCGCGC
>JACQEA010000316.1 GCA_016200825.1 Chloroflexota bacterium
CGCACCAGCACCACATCGCGAAAATTCCGATACGAATCTTTTAGCGGATTCACTTTCGATTCAGAGCCATATCGCCATTCGACCGGCACTTCTTTGATGCGATAGCCCAGCTTCTGCCCCAAAAATAAAACTTCGACATCGTACGCGGTCACCATCGCGCCATGCACGCGGCCCGCGTTCGCGCGATAAAGTTGCGCGCGCAAAAAAATCGCGTGCGCGGCGTCGCTTTGCAACGCTTTGAATCCGCACTGCGTGTCGTTGATGCCGCGCACCGTCACCGCGCGCACCACGAAATTAAATACGCGGCCCATCACATGCCGATAGAACGGTTCGCTGATGCGTTTCGCGCCCGCGCCTTCACGCGAGCCGATCACAATCGCATAGCCGCGCTCGAACCACGGCAAAAGTTTTTCGACATCTTCGATCGGCGTGGACGAATCCGCGTCAAACAGCAAAATAATTTCGCCGCGCGCGTGTTGTACGCCGGTTCGCACCGCGAATCCTTTGCCGCGATGTTCGTTGCGAATTAACGCGACGCGCGGATTAGCGGCACAAAATTCTTCCACCCCGCGCGCGGTCTCGTCTGTGGAGCCATCATCTACGACCAACACTTGACTGGGATATTTTTGATGCGCGAGAAATTCGACAACTCGCGCGAGCGTATCCGGCAGACGCCGGGCTTCATTGTAAGCGGGAATGACAACGGAGAGAAACGGGCGCGCGGTTTGGTCTGCCATCTAACTTATTCTATCTGAAAAATTGAAAATGACAACCCTTTCATTTTATTTTGGCGCGCGCAATAATCGCGACGCGTCCCAACACCAGCGACTGCCCGCGCAAATTTTCCGGCGCGATAATATTCGCGACGCGGCTGTCTTTGAAATTGTAGAGCACAATTTCAAGCGCATACTCGCCGGGCGCAACCTCATCTGTCACGATCAACCCCTGCCGATCATGCGCGCTTTGATTGATTGTCCACTGCGAAGTCGGTAAATTTTCATTTTGCATTTGCCGGTCCGCTTGCGTCAGAATTTTTTCATCGCGCGGATCGGTGAGACGAACGCTAATCGTAAAATCCGTGGCGATCACGCGCGTGGCTTGCCATTCCAATTCAATTGTCGCCGCGCCGGTGCCGGCTTCAATCGGCGCGTCGTTCAGCCGATAGCCCAACAGCGCGAGCCCATTGTCAAACCGAATCGGCGTTGAAAATTTTTCCGCGCGATTCGGCGCGCCCGCGCGGTACGCCACGACGCGCATCGCGCCATAACTGGCTTCCGAAAGTGGAAACGCGTTTTGCGCGAGAAAATTTTCGGCGGGATGTTCGGCAAAGCCTTGCACAATCGCCCACACATTGCGCGGCGCGGCGACCGCCAACCGGATATCTTGCGGATTGCTCAACTCGCGATAATCAATTGGCGCGCCGTGATAATGTGTCAAAAAATATCCGATCTGCCAATACGCGTGAAAAAGAATTGCATCGCCGCGCGCGGCGCGCGCTTGTATCGCGCGAATCGCGGGCAGATAATCGTCCACCGCCGCGTTGTAGCGACTGTAGCGAAAATAATCGTCGCTCAATGAATACGCGGACGCCGCAACGATTCCCGCCGTCAACCCAATCGCGATCCAGCGCGCGCGCGCGGCAATCTGCGCGAGACTGCGCGCGATCAGGACGATCAGCGGGACGCACGCGAGCGCGAACAATCTGCCGCGATAAAGCGGCGCGAGAAAATAAATCGGATAGAGCGCGAGAATGGGAATCAGCGCGAGCGCGAGCAAAAGCCAATCGTGCCGCGCCGCTGCGCGCGTTTTGATCGCGAAAAAAAACGCGGCGAGAATCAGCGCGGCGTACAGCGCGGCGATTAGCATCGCGTTGTTCAACGGAATGGTCGTGCCGCTGGTAATCGCGGCAAATCCGCGCGCGAAAAACGCGGGCAAAGTTAGCGGCGTGGTGTCGCCCGCGACGTCTTTGACATCCGTGATCGCGCTCGCCGAATGCGTGACGAGCCAGGGGAAAAAAAGCGCGACCACCGCGCTCGCGCTCGCGAACCAGCGGAGAATAAAACGAAAACGCGTTTTGAGAAATGGTAACAGAAAAATTCCTTGCGCGACGAATAGAAACGCGGCTTGATACAAGGTATACTGCGTCAACAGCATCGCGGAAAAAAATCCGACCCACCGCGCGCGCGTTTCTTTTTCGAGCAGACGCGCAAACAGATACGTCGCGAGCGCGCCGAGAAAAATCACGAGCGCGTACATTCGCACTTCTTGCGAATAATGCACCGCGAACGGCGCGAGCGCGGCAATCAGCGCGGCGCGCGCGCCGACGCGCGCATCGAACAAACGCGTTGCCAGCGCGTACGTCAGCGCGACCGTCGCGGTGCCAAAAAAAACGGAGAAGAAACGAATCGCGAGTTCGGAGAAGCCGGCGAGCGGTAAATAGAAATGAAAAAGATAATAGTACAGCGGCGGATGCGGATCAACATCTTTGCCTTCAAACGTGATCGCGTACAAATCGCGATTCGCCGAATAGACGCTAAAGCCCTCATCGCCCCACATCAACAAATCGGGAACGTGAAACATTCGCAAAACAAACGCGAGAAAAATCAGCGCGAAGACAATCGTCCGCACGCGCAAATTATTTTTCAACATAGATTACGCGGGTTTATCGCAAATCAAAAGAATGTGCGGGTACGGCAACACGTCCCACAAATAATGGAGATAGATCGGCGCAAAGCCGCTCGCGCGCAGTTGGGTCTGCCACGCCGCGGCGGAACGATAATGAAATTGATCGCGCGGTGACATCAACACGTCCAGCCAATACGTGAACCACAACATCACGCGCGGCCGCGTGTCAATGTCTTTGAGCAAAAAACGTCCGCCCGATTTTAAGCGCGCGAACAAATCATTCAGCAAGCGATTGCCGCTTTCCACCGCGATGTGATGAAACACATCGAGCGCGTACGCGCCGGCAATCGCGGTATCGGGTCGCCATTGATTGAGATCGTGTTGTCGAAATTCGACGTTGGTGATTTGTAATTTCTGCGCCGCCGCGCGCGCAATGTTCAAGCGGCGCGAATTAATATCCAATCCGATGACGCGCGCGCGCGGTTTGCGCGCCGCCATATACAACGCGAACAATCCGAACCCGCATCCGAGATCCAAAATCACGCCGTCCTCCGGCAAATATTGTTCCATCTCTTCGAGAAAACGGAGATGAATAATTCTAAAGCGCACGATGCTGTAAAGTTGAATGACGCCGGAATACGCGCCGATAATGCGCGCGATCAAATCGCGTTTGGGTCCGTTCGCGTCGGAGGAATTTTCAAGCAGCGTCAGTTTCACGCGCGCAACGCCTTTTCGATTTCAGAATCCGCGATTCGGCGCGCGACTGCGCCGCGTTTGCCCAACCAGCGCGGCAGTCCGATCAATCCCGCGAGTTGGCCGCGCAGACGCGCGCGCGCCGCCGCGCCGCGAAAATTTTTTAGCGCGTCGAGGGTAATGCCCAATTGCGCGCGCACAATTTTGCGCCAATTTTTTTTCCATAATGTCGCAGGATAATTTTTTGCGAGCACCAAAATAAAATTTCTGCCAACCCAAAAACTGCCGTACGCGCCGCCGCCGGTCGCGGTGAGGTGATGATACACAATCGCGCGCGGCGCATACGCGATCTCCCAGCCCGCCCAGCGCGCGCGCCAATTCATGTCCACGTCTTCGCAATTCGCAACGAGGTCTTCGTCGAACAAACCGATTTCGTCGAGCAGCGCGCGGCGGTACGCGCCTGCGCCGCCGCACGCGCCAAACACATCGCGCGCGTCGTCGTACTGACCGCGATCTTGTTCCCACACGCCGCGATTGCCGGGTATGCCATCCACGCGCAAAAAATCACCGGCGCTGTGCAAAATATTGCGGCGATCAAACAATTTTAGTTTGCACGCGACGATTCCGGCGCGCGAGTTGGCTTGAAACGCGCGTTGAATTTCTGCCAACCAATGCGCGTCGGCTTCGGTATCGTTATTCAACAGCGCGATACAGTCACCGCGCGCGGCGCGAATACCTGCGTTGACCGCGCGGCAAAAGCCGCGATTTTTTTCCAGCGCGATGACGCGCGCGTCCGGATAATCGCGCGCCAGCAGTTCACGCGTGCCGTCGCGCGACGCGTCGTCTACAACGAGGATTTCAAAATCGCGATCGGTTTGCGCGCGCAGAGCGTTGAGGCAGGTGGGCAAAAAGCGGAGACCGTTGTACGTGGGGATAATAACGGAAATCATAATTAGAGCGGACGCGGATTGACGCGGAAAAAACGGATTTTCTTTTAGATCTTTCCGCGTCATCCGCGTTCATCCGCGTCCAAAAAAAATTCTTCCAACGCGTCTTGCCAACTCCGCAACCGAATTCCCAGCTCCGCGGCGTTGCGATTTTCCAGCGCGCCGTTGCGCGGCGGGACAGAATCGCGCGCATAATCTTTTAATTTGATGCGCGTCACCGCGCCATTCACGCCCGCGCGCGCCAGCACGCGGCACGCCCAATCATACCGCGACGCGACTCCCTCATTCACCAAATGATAATTGCCAAATTCGCGCGTCTCGATCAATTGCGCGAGCGCGCGCGCGAGGTCGGGCGCGTAGGTCGGATTGCCGAGTTCGTCGTCCACCACGCGCAACGGAGAATGATCGCGCGTTTTTGCGGCGGCAATAATTTTGTCTGGAAATTTATTTCCCCCGCGCGCGTACAGCCACGCCGTCCGCACAACATATACTTCTTCTAGTCGCGCGTGCGCGATTTCTTCCGCGGCCAGTTTGGACGCGCCGTACGGATTGATTGGATTCGGTTTGTCATTTTCAAGATACGGGGATTCTTTTTCGCCATCAAAA
>JACQEA010000317.1 GCA_016200825.1 Chloroflexota bacterium
ACCGCGCTGGCGGACGCGTTCGCGCATCCCGCGCCGACGTTGATCGAAGTGCCGGTCGGCGAAATGCCGCGCCCGCATATTTTCTTTCAGATGACGCGCGTGCGCGGCAAGTGATCACCGCGGAGCACGCCAAGAGCGCAGAAGATGACATTCTTTTCTCTGCGCTCTCTGCGATGAATAAACATGTTCGCCGTTAAATTAATCGCGCCGCGATAAAAACCGCAACGCCATTGCGAGGGCGCACTTTGCCCGAAGCAATCCCCAAATTCCAAGAGTACTGTGGGGATTGCTTCGCAGAGTTTACACTGAGCGAAGCGAATGTGCTCGCAATGACGTAATGGATTGATATGTTCGCCGTTAAATTAATCGCGCCGCGATAAAAACCGCAACGTCATTGCGAGGGCGCACTTTGCCCGAAGCAATCCCCCTGTTCCAAGAGTACTGCGGGGATTGCTTCGCAGAGTTTACACTGAGCGAAGCGAATGTGCTCGCAATGACGTAATGGATTGATATGTTCGCCGTCAAATTAATCGCGCCGCGCAAATTTGAATGGATTGACAAGCCCGCGCCGCAAATCGAAACCGCGCCGCCGAATTCCATCCTGATCAAAACGCGCCGCGCGACGATTTGCGGAAGCGATGTGGCGTACTATCTCGGCGTCACGCCCGCGTTTGCGCCCGATAGTTTTCCCGCGCATGAATGTGTCGGCGATGTGATCGCGAGCAACTCGCCGCGATTCAAAATCGGCGACGCGGTCATGGCGCAGCCGCATCTCTTTCAGGGTCTCGCGGAATTTTATCTCGCGCGCGATTCGCACGCGGTTCACATTCCCAACGACGGTGATTGGAAAAAATGGATCATGTGTCAGCCGCTCGGCACGGTGTTGTGGGCGATGCGAAAAATCGGCGCGCTGTTTCATCAGCAAGTCGTCGTCTTGGGACAAGGCGTGATCGGTTTGTTCGCAACGCAAATGTGCGCGAATCTCGGCGCGCGCACGATCATCGCGATAGATCCAATTCAGCATCGGCTCGATATTTCCGCGCGCGTCGGCGCGACGCATACGATCGCGCAAACCGATGAATCGCTTTTCGATTCCGTCGCGAAAATTGTCGGCGACGCGGGCGCGGATTTAGTGATCGAAGCGGTGGGGCATCAGACCGAAACGATCAACATCGCGATTCGTTTAGTCAAACACAGCGGCGCGATTCTCGCGCTGGGCGTGGACGATCAGGATGTTTATCCGATTCGGTATCACGATTTATTTCGCAAGAACGCGCGGCTCATCCCGTCCGTCATCGCAACCGATATGCCGAAAGATTTCGCGCTCGCGTTGCAGTACATTCAAAACGGACGCGTGAGCGTGGACGGATTCGCGACGCATGAATTTCCATTTGCGCGCGTGCAAGACGCGTTTGAATTGTTTCGGGAAAAACGCGAGGGTGTTTTGAAGGTGATGATTAATTACGATCAGTAAGAAATTTCACCACAAAGGGCACAAAGAACACCAAGAAGGGCTGTCACCCTGAGCACTTTCGTTACGCTCAGTGTAAACTCCGCGAAGGGTCTTGTTAGGTGGAATTGATTCCAAGTCGTATAACAAGATTCTTCACTCCGTTCAGAATGACATTTTTTTCTTCGTGTTCTTTGTGTTCTTCGTGGTTCAGGAGTTTTTATGCCAAAACAACTTGAAGATAAAGTCGCGATTGTGACGGGCGCGAGCCGCGGCATCGGCGCGGAGATCGCGCGATTGTTTGCGCGCGAAGGCGCGAGCGTGATCGTCGCGGCGCGGACAATGGAAGAAGGACAACATTTTTTGCCCGGCACGTTGAAAGCAACGGTAAAAGAAATTACCGCCGCGGGCGGCAACGCCATCGCGGTGCAAATGGATTTGGCAAACGAAGCAGACTGCAAACGGTTGGTAGAAGAAGCGCATAAAAATTTCGGAAGCGTAGATGTTCTCGTGAACAACGCGGCGGTCAATTGGTACATTCCGATCAAAGATTTCAAAGTGAGCCATTGGCGCGCGATGCTCGCCGTAGATTTGACCGCGCCGTTTCTGCTCGCGCAATTCGTTATTCCCGAAATGATCGAACGCAAACGCGGCGCGATCATCAACATCAGTTCGGGCGCGTCGCGCGGACCGGGCGCGGGACCCGATTACAAAACAAAACCGCGCGGCGGCACCGTGTACGGAACCGTGAAAGCGGGGATCGAACGATTCACGCAAGGTCTCGCGCACGAATTATTTGAATACAACATCGCGGTCAATTCGCTCGCGCCGAACAAAGTCGTGCCGACGCCCGGAACATTGCACCACAAATTGGTGGACAGCATGGACGATCCGCGCGGCGAACCTCCGGAATTGATGGCGCGCGCCGCGCTGTTACTCGCGACTGCCGATCCAAAAAAATTGACCGGGCGCATCGCGTACAGTCAGGATTTGTTGAAGGAATTCGGAATGTTGTAAACCCAACATGTCATTGCGAGCCGCTGAATGCGGCGAAGCAATCTCCTAATTGGCGCGTGGAGATTGCTTCGCAAAAAGCGCTCGCAATGACAAAGGCGTCACATGAACCTCGCTCACCTCGCACAATCAAACATTCGTCTGTTCGGCGAATACGCGTTTCTCACTTTCAACGATCGCGATTATTCAAACGTTGAAATCAATCGCCGCGCCAATCGGCTCGCGCATGGATTGCGCGCGCTGGGCGTTGAACGCGGGCAGAGCGTCGTGGTGATGATGCCGAATTGTCCGCAAGTCATTATCAGTTATCAAGCCATTTTGAAAATCGGCGCAGTGATTGTGCCCGCGCTGTTTCTCTTGGGCGCGCGCGAAGTGAAATACATTTTGCAAAATTCGGAAGCGACGACGATGATTACGAGCACGCGCTTTCTCGATAAAGTGCGCGCAGCCGTCGCGGACACGAACGTGCGGCACATCATCATCGCCGATGGCGCGGCAGACGGCGCGCACGCGCTGGACGATTTAATTTCGCGCGGCGAGGATAATTTCGCGATGGTCGAGACGGACAGTGACGATGTCGCGGTAATGCTGTACACCGCAGGCACCACCGGGCAACCCAAAGGCGTGATGCTCACACATTTTAATTTGTATTCGAATGCGAAACTAGCATTCGAGACGGCGGAATTCAGCGCCGATGATCTCAATCGACGCGCGCAAGATTCGGTTGCCCTGCTCGCGTTGCCGCTCGCGCATTCGTACGGGTTGACGGTGATGAACGTTGGTTTTCTTTCCGGCGCGCGCTATGTGATTATGCCCGCGTTCGACGCGGAAAAAGCGATGGCGCTCATTCAAAAATATCGCGTGACCGATTTTGCCGGCGTGCCGACGATGTACGTGCAGATGCTCAATCATCCTAATTTCGCGCAGTTCGATTTGGCGAGCGTGCGCGCGTGGGGTTCGGGTTCCGCGCCGCTACCGGTCGAAATTCAAAAAGTGTTCGCGCAAAAAATCAACCAGCCGGTTTCGGAAGGGTACGGCTTGAGCGAATATGCGCCGGTCGTTTCGACGAATCGGCGGAATCGTCCGTTGAAAAAAGGTTCGGTCGGTCTGCCGATTTTTGGCGCGGAAGTTCGCATCGTGGACGCTGAGGATCGCGAATTGCCGCGCGGCGAAGCAGGCGAACTGATCGTGCGCGGACCGAGCATGATGAAGGGTTATTACAAAATGCCTGAGGCGACCGCGCGCGCGTTGCGGAACGGCTGGCTGCACACTGGCGATATCGCGCGGATGGACGAAGATGGATATCTTTACATCGTCGAGCGCAAAGATGATCTGATTATTCGCGGCGGCGAAAATATTTATCCGCGCGAAGTGGAAGAAGTGTTGTATCGTCATTCGGCGATTGTCGAAGCGGCAGTCATCGGCGTTCCGGATGCGGTGATGGGACAAGCGGTGCACGCGTACGTGGTGTTGAAGAAAGATCAGACCGCGACGGAAGAGGAATTGATCAAATATTGCGCGGAGCAGATCGCGAAATTCAAAACGCCAAAGTCGGTGACGTTTCTTCAGGCATTGCCGAAAAATATAATCGGCAAAATTTTACGCAAGGATTTGCGCGCGATGTATAAAATTCGGAGATTGCTTCGCCCCTTCGGGGCTCGCAATGACAAGATAATTCATGCAAGATAAATTCCTTTCACTCAACGGCTTGCGTTTTCACTTTCTGGAATGGGGCAACGCGTCTGCGCCGCCGCTGATTTTATTGCATGGGTTTATGGATCACGCGCATCGCTGGGATACTTTTTCGCGCGCGATGTGCGATGCGTTCCGCGTGCTCGCGATGGACGCGCGCGGTCACGGCGAATCGGATTGGGCGGACGATTATTCGCGTGATAAAATGGTGGCAGATGTCGGCGCGTTTGTGAACGCGTTAGATTTGCCGCGCGTGGCTGTCGTCGGGCATTCAATGGGCGCGCGGGTCGCGTATTTTCTTGCCGCGCAAAATCCAAACGCGATTGGCAAGTTGGTGATCGTAGATATGGGACCTGAATTGAATCCCGCGGGCGCGCGGCGGATGCGGACGGGTGTGCTCGCCCAAAATGATTGCGCGAGTCGCGACGAAGTGTGCGACGCGGCGCGCGCGGCAAACGCGCGTCCGACCGACGAAGATGTGTGGAACCGCGTGCGCTATGTATTGAAAGCGCGCGCCGATGGTCGCTGGGTTTGGCGTTACGATCCAAATTTACGCAATCCGTCGCGTCGTGCCCCGCCGCGCGATCCCGCGCGCGAGT
>JACQEA010000332.1 GCA_016200825.1 Chloroflexota bacterium
CGCCCGGACAATTCGCGCGGCTTGAATCAACGCGGCAATCGCGATCAATCCTTCCGTTGTGATTAGAAAATTCAAATACCAAGGGATCGTGTTGCCCTCAAATCCCGCGTGCCCCGCGCCTTGCGCGTAAATTTCGAAACCAAAATCGTGGACAAAGCGCGGCAGATCGAGCAGAATGTATGGACTCGCCGCGAATAATGTTAGCGCGCCCGCACCGATCGCGAAATAAATTTCTTTGCGCCGCCATCCCGCGCGTCCAAATTTCAGAAAATGCGCGGCGAGAATCGCTGCGCCGATCAGCGGCATATTATATTTGCATGCGGTCGCCAAACCCGCGCCAATGCCCGCCCATACGTAATTGCGCGGACGCGGATCGTCCAAGATTTTTTGCGCGAAGAAAAAAGAAACGAGCGCAAAAAAAACTGCCATCGTGTCGGGGCGAATCAAATGACTATTGTAAACGCTGGCTGGCGAAACCGCGAGCATCAGCGCGGCGATTAGCCCAACACTTTTTCCTTTTCCAAACTCGCATCCAATTTTGTAAATCAGAAAAATCGAAGCGACCCCAAACAGCGCGGTCAAGCCGCGGCTTAACAAAAATTCGCTCGGCGCGGCAAGTTGGCCCACACCCATCGTCACGATTTCTGGATTAGGAATATCGGCCGGGGTTTGCCAAATTCCGCGCGCGTGTTGAATTAAAAAATAGGGAACCAACGCGAGCGCGTTCAAATAAAACATCAGCGAAGGATAGTTGAGCCAGCCTGGATTGAGATTGCCCGTTTTGAAAATGCGCAACGCAATCGTGAAATGGGTTGGCTCATCCGGCGCGAGTGTGTACGGCAAACCAAAATCAATTCCCCACAAACGCAAAACCGCTCCGAGCGCCAAAATCGCGAGCAGGAAAAAATTTATCCGCGATGTAAAGCGAGCCAGCGTATTCATTTTTTAAGAGGGAGTGGCTAATCGCGCAGAGATCAAATTCTTGCGAAGGGATCTAGTTTCATTGTCATGCTGAGCGAAGCGAAGCATCTCGTTGACTCGTTTGATTTCATAATGCATAACGAGATTCTTCGCTCCCTTCGGTCGCTCAGAATGACATTGTAACCTGTCTTTATTTGCCACAATCGCACGCGACAAAGGCGCGATGCAAACGCTTGTTGCCTTGCGCGTCAGGCGCGATATAGTACGGCTGACGACGTTCGATCAATTCGTTCGGATCAATTTCACTTTCGTCCGAAACGAATACGCGTTTGCGCGCGATTAATTTCGCGACGTGATCTTGAATCCGCGATTCGTGTTCTTCATCCGCGATTTGCGCGTGACTCGTCACGACTTTGTCATTTTCATCCACCAACACCGTGACCGAATCGGCCACATCCACCACCACCCCGCGCGCGTCGCCGAGCGCGTCGTCCATCATTTGAAATTGCCGTTCCTTGCGAAAATCCAACACGCGGCTGCCGGCGCGTCGCGCCGCTTCGCCAACCAAGCTAAAATCTGTGCGCGATAAACCGAGCGACGTGGCAACTTCAGACGGTAATTCTTTTCCAACGCGCACACCTGCGGTGCCCAAGCGCGCGGGCGTTTCTTTATGAATCGTTTCGCCGCCGGTCGAAGTCTGCGTATTGCCGGTGCCATCGGAAGATTTGAACGCGTCCGCGTCACTCGCGGACAGAATTCCGCGTGCAACAAACGCGTTGCGCAATGCTTCAAAATATTTCGCGCCGCCAAACAACAGCCCGTTCGATTTCAACATTGAAATCGCGATGGTCTTGTACGGCGCATCGCCTTTCGGCGCGAGATCCAACCCTTCCCCGATAATTCGTCCCGCAATTGCGCGCGCTTGCGCGAGCGCGTCATCGGGCGACGCGGGATTTTCGGCGAGCAGGCGATTGTAAATTCCAACCAAGAGATCGTAGAACGCGCCCGTAAAGACGCGCGCAAAATTGTGCGATTCCGAAGTGAGTTGCGCGGCGCTGCCATGTCCCGGCAATTTATCCGGGTCTTGATAGTTGAATTGATTTACAAAATCGCGCAACGCGTCCTTCGACACCACTGCGGAATCGTACCCCGCGAGGTCGAGCGTGCGCGCTAATTGTTCCGCGAGTCGCGTCGCGGAATTACTTTTGGTCAGATCGCCGCCCGTCTCTTGCAAAATTTCCGCGCGGACATTTGGATCGCCTAAGGTCAACAGCAACGCGGAAATATCGCCGAACGCTTCGTGAAACGCGCCGGTTTCCGCGAGGAGCGAATCCCAATAATCCGGATGGCGCGCGTCCAAGACCGCGTGTCCACATTCGTGCGCGGAAATATCCGAGCTCTCGCATGTGTAAATCGTTTGCCCAGTGGTTTTGTCGTCGTTGTAAAAAAATTTTAACGCGGTGCGATCATAGTATGCGTTGAAATCTTTTCCCGCGCGCGGATTCACGGCTAGTTGTTTGACGCCCGGTTGCCAATTGATTGGATCGCCAAAAAATTCCATCCACATCCGATGCGTGCGATTCAAAATCACGTACAGCGCTCCGGCTTGGAACTCGCGCGTGCCGGGCTCAAACAAACCGCCCGTTCCATTCCAGCCGGGAATCGCAAAACGCGATTCACCTTCTGGAATATCCACTTGTTCCAATGCCAGCCCGCGCGCGCTCGGATCGTTTGAAAAAATATTAACCTTCGCCATTCGGTTCTCCTTCGATCATCCGCGATCGAAATGATAAGTCATGAACGCGCGTTTGAGCCGCTTGCGGTTCTGCGCATCCAACGCGACAATCCAATTTTTTTTCATTTCCACTAACGCTTCGGATTCGGGGATCGCGCTGGCGGACGCGTCATAGATCGCGTTTTGCGCCGCCAGTTTTTTGATTTGATCTTTGACGAGATGCAAATGTTTTTCGTCCTGAATTTGAATCGCGGCCTGCAACAACGCGCCGCGCGCATCAAAGCGCAATTCCGCGCGCGCGACTTCGTCCACATACACTCCATCCGCCGCGCCAAATTCACTGCCGTGAACAACCACCGGCAGAATCAAATCGTATAGGAGCGCGCGCGTTTCATCCGCCTCGCGATTGATTGCCGCGAATTTCAGTTCCACATCCGCCGCGAGCTCCAACTGCGCGCGAATGCGCGCGATGAATGCCGCGTCGCGCGCGACCGATTCATCACCCGCGAAATTCAATTCCATCGCGAATTATGAATTAGCGCTACCGCGGCCGCCGAATGAACCCTTGGTGCTTTGCGGCAAAATTTGTTCCACATCGCCGTGCGGGCGCGGAATCACATGCACACTTACCAATTCGCCGATTCGTTTCGCCGCGGCGGCGCCGGCATCGGTCGCGGCTTTGACCGCGCCCACATCGCCGCGCACCATCACGGTCACGAATCCGCCGCCCACATATTCACTGCCGATCAATTTCACGTTTGCGGCTTTGACCATTGCGTCTGCCGCTTCGATCGCGCCAACCAGACCTTTGGTCTCGACCATCCCCAGCGCGATTTGTTCTGGAGCCACCATCGTTTGTACCTCCTGTGAATTAGTTGCGCCGCGCGATTTCTTCGCGCGCGCATTTGATTTTGATTTTGCGTTTGGCTTGCGCGCGCCGCGTGCGCTTACGCGCGGTTTAGCCATTTGCGTCCTGACTTTAGTTTTTTCGGCGCGCCGCCGCGCGGGGTATGCGTCATCAACTCATGCGCGATTACTTTTCCGCGCGCCAGCGCGTTCGCATACATTTCGCGCATCCCCTGCCCCGAAATTTTTTTACCGGTCTGGTACCAAAATAAAATTGCTTCGCCCAACGCAACGGTGCCAGCGTACGCAATCGCGACTTTGGGCGCGATCCCAATGACCGGAATTAATCCAACCAATTGGCGCGCAATTTGTCGCCACAAAAATCCCACGCCCACCGCGCCGCCAAATTCCGCGAGATGATCTTCCCAGCGCGTTGAAAGTCCCAACGCCAGTCCTAATTTGTAAATCAGCAACGCTTGATTCTTGGTCAATACTAAAATATCCGCCGCATTGAGCGGAAGATCCAACACCGGAATAATTTCCGCTACGCCCGTTCCCAATGTATACATCGCGTTTGCGCGCGCGGTATCACTGACCAATGCGCGCGCCACCGCGCGGCGAAAAATTGGAAAATTCCGCGCCAACGCTAACGACTCTTCCGGCAACGCGGCGAGGACGCGCGGCACAAATTCGCGGTCTAACGAAAGCGGATCAAGCGCAGAGCCGAACGCGGTCGGCGCGCCTTTCCATTGTAAGAGCGTCGCGCCGAGTTGATTCGCGTCGTGCGCCAAATCTGTTTTGTTGTAATAAATCAGTGCGCGTTTGTCCGAATCGTTCCATTCGCGAAAAAATTTTGCTTCGGCAGAAAATTCTGTTCGCGTTGCATCGAGCACGAGAATTAAGAAATCCGCATCTTGTGCGCGCGCGCTCTCGTCCAAAGTTAATTCGATTGCCGGTGGGACATTTCTTTCATCGGGCTTGGCGTTAAACGAGAGCGCGTGAATCAAAGTAGATTTACCGGCATATCGCGCGCCCACAATCGCAAGAAAAATCGGCCGTTCCGCTTGCGCGGCAAGCGGGCGCGTATCTACTTCTTTGAAAATCTCCCACACATCCGTTAGTTTAGACACGTTTCTTAAACCACGCAACCGCGCGGCGCGTCAAATCCAATTGATGATTTTTTTCCAGAATGCCGTGGCCCTCGCGCGGATAAACTACCAATTCGGTTTCGACGTTCAAATCTTTTAGCGCGCGAAAAAATTCGTATGCCTGACCCACCGGCACATATGGATCGTCCGCGCCGTGCAAGATCAACGTCGGTGTTTTGATGCGATTGAC
>JACQEA010000352.1 GCA_016200825.1 Chloroflexota bacterium
ACAACACATCAACGGAATTGTGTTCGATGGTTGCGCGCTCGCGTCGTCCGTGCCGCCGCTCGTTTCGACGTTTGAAGAATTGTGCGCGCGGCATTTGAAATTGAAACCACTCGTCGTTGGTCCCGGCGTAAAAACGGGACTCAACATTCGCACTGATTCGCCGCGCGAGGTCGGCGCGGATCGCATCGCGAACGCGGTCGCGGCGAAAAAATTTTACGGCGCGCCCGCGATCATTATTGATTTTTCGATTGCAACAATTTTCGACGCGCTCGCGGAAAACGGTGATTACGTCGGCACCACAATCGCGGCGGGGGTTGGCACAAGCGCGGAAGCATTGTATCGCACCGCCGCGCAATTGCCGCGCGTGGAACTGATCGCGCCCGCGACGAAATCGCCAATTGGGAAAAATACGGTGAGCGCGCTCCAAGCCGGATTGATTTACGGATATGTCGCGCTCGTGGAAGGGATGATCGCGCGGTTGAAAAAAGAACTGGGCGAGCGAGCGCGCGTAATCGCGACGGGCGAAGTCGCGCATTTGATCGCGCCCGAAACCAAAGCGATTGAGGTCGTCGATGAGGAGTTGACGTTGAAGGGGTTGAGATTGATTTACGAAATGAATTTGTGAGAGTTGCTATATGTCTTCCATAAAGAGAAAACAATTCGCCAAATACAAAGGGCATATTCCGAATCAGATCTTAAAACCATCTGGCTATTGGAAGGATTTTAGTAGTCTAGAGAGAGAATTGCGCGCTCACATTTCAGAACAAGGAACGGATGGAGTTATGCCAACTGGCAAAGAATTAGATGTTAGCGGACGTTCTGATTTAAGAGGCGCAATCGAAAGGCATGGAGGTTCTACGGAAGTAGCAAAGCGTCTGGGGCTTACATCTCGATATACAAATAGACCCAAGGGTTATTTGAATAACTTTGCAAATCTTGAGAAGGAATTGTTCTCCTTCATCAAGGTGCACGGCACACGCGATGTAATGCCAACTCAAAGAAAATTACTCGATGTTCATCGCAGTGACCTCGCGAATGCCATTCGCTCTCATGGGGGACATGAGTTGGTGGGAAAGAAACTTGGCTTGAAATCGGTTTCCACAGCCAAACCGCGCGGTTATTGGAATAATTTCTCAAATCTTCAGAGAGAGCTTCATGGCTTTATCAAGGAGCATGGCAATCCAGATATTATGCCTACGAGTGAAGAGTTGAAAAAAGCTGGAAGAAGCAACCTCGTCAACGCTATCCACAAACATGGCGGGATCGTACTGGTTGCCAGTAAATTGAATTTACGATTATCTTATTTTGCAAGACCCGAAGGCTTTTGGAATGATTTCTCCAATCTCAAACAAGAGCTAATCACCTTTATCGAGAAGCACGGCAAATCTGGCGTAATGCCAACAGATAAGGAACTCAGGAATGCAGGACGCGGGGATCTCCCAACTGCAATTGATAGACACGGCGGAATTGCCGAAGTGGCGCGGCGCTTGGGATTGAGCCTCTCCTACAAAAGGCAACTCAGTGGTTTTTGGGATGATTTTTCGAATCTTGAACGAGAACTTCGAATCTATATTGAGAAAAATGGCTTGCAAAATGTAATGCCAACACACGATCAACTTTTGAGTTCTGGACGCTCCGATCTTACAAATGCTATTCGAATTCACGGAAGTTATCAAACAGTCGCCGAGAAACTGGGTTTGAAATACTGGAAAAAACGTAAAGGATATTGGGGTGATTTTAAAACAGTAAAAGATGAACTGCTCTTCTTTATTGAAAAACATGGAGAAAGTGGTGTCATGCCAACGCAAGAGCAACTGGTTAAATCTGGGCGAAACGATCTTGCACTTGCGATCTCAAGAAAGTATTACGGATTTCCTGCAGTTGCTCAGAGATTAGGCCTCAGATTCATTGGATCTGAACGAATCACGCATCACACTGCATCTTCTGTGGAGCAAACCGCCCGCTCCATCCAACCGCTCGCAGAATCGAACGCACTCAGCGGCGCGCAAGTAATGGTTATCCTTCGTCGCGCGGGATTATTAGACTATCGCAATCAACGCGTCTTGCGTTTGAACGCGGGGCTGGCGCGCGGCAAGCACGATGAAATCGAATTTGCCATTGCAAATCTTGTCAGAGGTGGAGAAGAAATCGCGATTGAACCTGTCGCCGTTGCGGAAAGCGATGTTCTGTCCGCAGAAGAAGCAGAAGCGCTTGCATCCGTTGGGCTTGATGCGCGGGAAAGCCAAGGCGTTCAACTGAACGCGCCAAAAGTCGCAGACACACAGCGAGAGCAAGCCGTCATTCACGGTCTCTCCGCGTTGGGTGAATTGCGTTTGCCGCTCGATCACGTTCTGCAACTTCTCACCTCGAAAATTTTGTGGCAAGCATTCTACAAACGTTTGTATTCGTGGTACGGCTCGCTCGATGCCGCGCAAAATGTAACCGCCGAAGATGTTCAAGCCGCGATTCTCTCCGCGTATCCCGAACACGCCGCGAATGAATTCGTCGCGGAAGCATCCGCGCTCTTCACCTATGAAGTCGAGCAAGCCGATGCCGCGCGCAGAATGGCAGAAATTTTGGGTAGGGGCGATTCGCGAATCGCCCCTACGGACGTGTCATTCCTCCTCAACGCCGACGATCCTGGGATGGGTAAATCCGCGTCGTTTCTCGCGGCGGTGGGCGCGTCGGGAATTTCGAGCGTGCTTCTCATCGCACCCAAAACCGTCGCGGACGATACCTGGTGCGCGCCGCGCGGCGAGATTGCGCGATGTCTTCCACACGCGCGCGTCGTGCGCGGAATCGCGGACACGCTCGCGGCGCGATCTTCCGCCCAACTCACGTTCTACGTTCTCCATTACGAAGAATTGCTAAACGAAGACGCGGTCGCGAAACTCGCCGAACGATCTTTCGATTGCCTTTGCTTGGACGAAATCCATTTCATCAAACAACGCGCGGATCAAGCCGATCCAACCAATCGCCGCGCCGCGATGGAAAAACTGCGCGCGTCTGCGCGTACCGCGATCGGTCTCACAGGCACGCCGCTCATCAACGAACTCGCCGAGCCGATGTCGCTGATGCAAACGCTGAGCCAGCACGCGCCGCAATTCGATCACGCGCGCTTGAGCACTCGCCGCATGAGCGACATTGCCGATGTATTCGAGTCATTGCTCCCGCACATCATTCGCCGCCGCAAGGATGAAACTCTGCTTCATCTCAAAGGTTGCGACGTGCGCCCCGTGCCGATTCTTCTGCCATCCGACATCGAAGACAAGATGATCGAGATTTACAAATGGCATCGCTCGCGCGCGAGTCAGCAACTCAACGCGCTCCGCCGCATTTCGATTGACGCGAAACTGGCGTACTTACACGAGCGCGCCCAAGCCGCGCGGAAATTGCTCATCCTCACCTATCAGACCGACGACATCTCCGAAAAAATCGCCGCGTACCTCGACGAATTCTTTCCAAATAAAATCGTTCACATCAACGGTCAAACATCGCGCTCTGACCGTGCGACGCGCATAAATTCTTTCCGCGATTCAAACGGCGCGCGCGTTCTCGTCGGCACAATTGGCACCATTGGTGTCGGCTTGACCCTCTTCGACCCAAACAGTGGCGACACGACGAACGAAATTATTTTTGCCGATTTGCCGTACACGTACGCAGAATTCGATCAAGGCGTCGCGCGGCTCTACCGTGAAGGACAGAAACAGCGCGTCCGCGTAGACGTGCTTCAAACGACGACAACGCAAACGCTGCGCGATGGCTCTGCGCTTTCCACGCTCGACGAGCGCATCTGGGAATTCATCGAAGGCAAACGCGAACTCGCCGACATTGCGATTGACGGCAAATATGACACCACCGACGCAGCGACCAAAGTGCAAAAGGCATTGCGCCGTTGGCTAAAGCAGGCACGCGAAATTGGCGTCGAACCGCTCGCAGTCGAGCGCCGCCGCGCGGAACAAACGCCTGCCGAACATTGGCGCGGCGAAATCGGACGCTTGCGCGGAATGAGCGCGGCGCAAGCCGATGAAATTTTCGCGAGCAAAGAGTACACGCAGAAATTCTTGGGGCATCTCAAAACATCAACTGCCGCGCATCTCGCGCATCAATGGTTGCATGGCAAACTCTCTTTGCTAATGCGACCCGATCTGACCATCGCGGATATGGGTTGCGGTCTCAATCCCTTTGCCGATTTGCCGTGCCGCGTGATCGGATTAGATCGCCACGACATCGCGGGACAAATGCGCGGCAAAATGGAGAATCCGCCTTTTGATGACAAATCTGGTGATGTTCTCATTTACAGTTTGTCGCTTTACGGTACCGCGTCCGATCTCTTTGCGTATTTCACTCACGCGCGTCGCATCTTGCGCGGCGGCGGACATCTCTTTATCGTCGAACCTGAATCATCATTCACATCGGAAGGACTGGCGCGTTTCGTCAACGCGCTACGCCAATTCGGTTTCGAGTTGGTCGGAAGCGTGAAAGACTTGCGCGGCGGAGATGAAACCTTGTTGAAAGGAATGCACCTTACGTTGACAGGAGAAATAGGCAAACCTGTGGCAGAAATGTTCGAGAGAAAATGATTTTATTCTTTTCCTTTGCGCTCTTTGCGTCCCATTCGCTTCGCTCAGGACATGCTTTGCGGTGAGATTATGCTTCCCCGCCTTACCCTCAAGCCCCACAAAGAAAAACCGATCCTGCAACATCACCCCTGGATTTTCTCCGGTGCGATTGCGCGCGTAGAAAACGCGAACGCCGGCGACACCATAGACATTTTCGACGCGGCGGGAAAATTTCTCGCGCGCGGGTACTATAACTCGCGTTCGCAAATCGCCGCGCGCGTGTGGACGTGGAACGACGAAGAAATCAGTCGCGATTTTTTGCGCGCGCGGCTCGAGCGCGCGCTAAACGCGCGCGACGCGCGAATTGATCGCAACGCGACGAACGCGTATCGTTTAGTGAACGCCGAGAGCGATGGATTGCCCGGTTTGATCGTGGATCGCTACGCGGATTTTGCGGTCATACAATTTCTCACGCTCGGAATCGAAAAGCACAAACCGGAAATCGCGGAACTCGTTTGGGAATTGTTGCAACCGCGCGGAATTTTCGAGCGGAGTGATGCAGATGTGCGCGAGAAGGAAGGATTGCAATCGCGCGTCGGCGTGTTACGCGGTGAAGAACCGCCCGCGCGCGTCGAGATTCGCGAAAATAATTTTCGTTTTTTGGTGGATGTGAAACGCGGACACAAAACGGGATTTTATTTGGATCAGCGTGAGAATCGCGCACGGGTCCGACCTCTCCTCACTCCCCTAACCCCTCTCTCCTCTCCTATAGGAGAGGAGAGAGGGGAAAAAGGGGTGAGTGGTGAGGTCAGCATTCTCAACGCCTTTTCTTACACCGGCGCGTTCGCGGTTTACATCGCCGCGCAAAATA
>JACQEA010000353.1 GCA_016200825.1 Chloroflexota bacterium
ATCAGCGCGATGCCTTGCCGCTGCGCATACGCTTCAAGTCCGAGACGAACTTTAGCGCGGATAAACGCGATCGGAATGCGTTCAAGCCGCGCCTGCGCTTGCTCACTCCAGAAAATTTCTCGCATCGGAAGCGGCTGTCCGATTGGTTGATACGTGCACGCGGGATCTTCTTGCAAATAATCGCCGAACGCGGCGTAAGCGCGACAACGACAGCCGCCGCACAACTGATTGAACTCGCACGCGCCGCAACGACCTTTAAGTTGATTCGGGTCGCGCAGTGACAAAAGAATCGGCGACGTTTCCCAAATCTCGCGAAAACTTTTTTCGCGCACGTTGCCCGCGACCACATTCATGTACGGGCAGGGTGTGACGTTGCCTTCCGGTGTAATGCGGCAGTATTGCGTGCCTGCCATACAGCCGCCGCTCTCCAAACCGCCCAAACCTTTTTCATACGCGATGCGTTTGAAATGCGGCGCGCATTTCGAGCGCACAAGCATCGGACGATATTGCGTCTGCGCTTCGACTAAATGCGAAAGCATCGCTTCAGTTTTTTCCGCGGATAAATCGTTCATCTGCTGCCCGCGCCCGGTCTGAACGAGGAAATACAAATTGAACGACCACGCGCCTTTCGCGCGCGCGAAATCAATCATTTGCGGAATCTCGTCATAGTTCATTGCCATCACCGTCGTCTGCACGAGGACTTCCAAGCCATTCGCGCGGCAAATGTCCAACGCGCGCACGGAATGTTCCCAGGCGTTCGGTCCGCCGCGAAAACTGTTGTGTTTGTCCGGATCGAGCGAATCAATGCTGATGCCAACGCCCTTCACGCCGCATTCGACCATTTTCTGCGCGACGTGATCCGTGATGAGCACACCGTTCGTACCCATCACGACCCAAAATCCCTGACTCGACGCCGCGCGCGCGATATCGTAAATATCTTTGCGCAAGAGCGGCTCGCCGCCGGTGAGAATGAGCATCTCCGTGCCGAGCGCTTTCATGTCGTCGAGCAGATGCAAGCACTCGTCGGTCGTGAGTTCATTCTCTGCGGCTTGTCCCGCCTCCATGTAGCAATGCGGACAGCGCAGGTTGCATTTTTTTGTGAGATTCCAGGAGATGAGAGACGGTTTGTGTGAGTCGTTCATAATTTTTTCTATCGGTTTAACGGTCGGCATCACCCGCTGGCGCGGGTGAAGGCGAGTCGCTCGCTAACCCAAACCTATGCGACACCAGACGGCCAGTTAACTCGGCGCGGAGCGCCAGTCGGGTGCATGCCTTTGTTAGACCGCCGCTCATTTCTCTTCAAACGAAAACTTAGACAACCACATCAATCAGTGATCATGTGATATGAAAATCCTCGCCATACGGTACCAGGTGCAACTTTCTCGCCACCGCTTGGGATGCGGTATTTTCCCAAGATGTACTGTACAAGGGTATGACGCCCATAGACTTTACTAATCGTGCCCAGCCGGCCACTACCTCTCTAGCATATCCCTTTCCACGAAATTCAGGCAGCGTCTCTACTCCGGCCTCGTGAGCCTCAGGAGTGATGCGAACGCTGCGACAGACAGAAATCGCTCGACTCTCCTCTACGATTGCGAGGAAAGGTTGCCAGTCAGGCAGTTCTGCAATCAACTTCTCAAAGCCTCCCCATAACATCTCGGCGTTCCTCTCCGTGATAGTAAGCAGAGGCTTCGACGGCTCAAAGTACTGCGTGAATTGATAGGCAGGCCCCATCCCTACTTCTTGCACAGGTGCGTGCGTTTTCAGTAGCCGCCCGTATGCCTCAAAATGGCGAGGTTTATTGTGAAACTCCTTGCCCACTGGTTCGTCCATGCAGAGCGCCTCCAATTCCTCGATGATGAACTCCGGAAGATCGACCCGAAATCGCCAGAGGTTACCCTCCGCCGTTCTGCCAAAAAAAAGACGAGGAGCGGGATCTCTACCTCCGGGTTCGTTGACAAACAAAAGCCGCGAGTGGGCATCGTGAGTGAACAACGCTCGGACGTGAATAGTCATCAGCTCTTTATCAGTGAACAAGTGTTTTTCCCTTACAGCCTACTTCGGCGGCCTAACTATTGATTAGACGGAATTGTTCCGAATAATATTCCAAATTAGCATGTTATACGGAAACAGCGGCGCGCGTTGCAATCCACTCAACGCGTAGTCAGTCTTCGCGCGCGCCACGCGGAAAATCCCGCCCACGCCGAACGCGCCAGCATCAGCACGATGATCGTCATCAGCGCGGCATTGACGAACGCAATCGGCTTGGGCTCGATGCGCGAAATGCTGAACGGCAAGGTCTCGACATGCCAGCCCAAGCCATCATTGAAGTACGTCACTGCGCGCCAGATGTTTGAAAACACGAGCAACGCGCAAAGCCACCACCAGCCGCGATAAATCA
>JACQEA010000336.1 GCA_016200825.1 Chloroflexota bacterium
TTTGCGCCCGCGCGTGAACTGGAGCCAATTTGCGTTGGGTCTTTTCGCCGCGCTGTTGGGCATTCCGTTCTTCGGTTTATTCGTCGCGACGCGCGCGCTGGGATTTTTTCGTCAGAGCGGCGACGAGTATCGCGAGATTCCTAGTTTCAATCTCGCGATGATCTTTGGCACCTTTTCGCTTCCGCTTTTGACGCCCGCGTTTTTCTACGCGCTCAATCCGATTTGGCAGCGACTCTTTCAGCAAGATTTTCTGACGATCGCGGTTTTCGCCGACGCAAATATTATTCTCTCGATTGTGAATCAGCCCGACATTGTTTTTCGCGTGCTCGGTCTTACGGTCGCGATGATTCTGTTCGCCGCGCTCCTCGGCATTTGGTGGCGCGCGCGCGTGTGGTTGATTTGTGCCGCGCTATTTTGGATTCCGTTCATTTTATTTTTCACGACCGTACTCACGAACGGCGCGGGATTTTTCTCCGGCTTGCTCGGTTCATTAGGTTATTGGCTTTCGCAACAAGGTGTCGCGCGCGGCGGTCAACCATCGTACTATTATCTCCTCGTTCAATTGCCGTTGTATGAATTTTTGCCGTACCTCGTCGGCGTTATTTCAATATTTTGGTATTGGTTCAAACAGCGCACGATTCATTTGCTCGTGGTGTTGGGTTGGTTCATGTGGATCATCGCATATTTTTTCGCGATTCGTCCACTGCTCGCGCCGGCCGCGCCAACTTTGGCGGATCAACTCGTCCCCGCGTTTATCGCGCTTCTGATCTTGCTCGCGTTTTTTGCGACGTACGATTCAGAAAATCCCGCCAGTCTTTTTGCGTCCTTTCTATTTACGTGGGTTGTCGGCGCGCTCATCATTTTTAGTTGGGCGGGCGAGAAAATGCCGTGGCTCACAGTGCATCTCACCATGCCGCTCGCGTTTGCATCCGGTTGGGCGATTGATAAATTAATCGTCGCGGATTGGCGCGATTTATTCCGGCGCGGCGCGGCGTGGCTTGCCGCGCTAATTCCACTTGCGCTCGTACTACTGATCGCGCTCGCGACCAATCAACCGTTTCAAGGCGTATCCATCGAGCAATTGGGCGCGACGAACGCGTTTGTTATTTCGCTCGTGATGCTCGTCGGCGTCGGCGTCGCGATTTATTTCATCAGCAAACGTTTTTCGGCACCAGAATTTTTGCGCGTTACCTCGGTCATGGCAATTCTCTTGCTCACCGCGCTAACAATTCGCGCGGCGACGCTCGCGGCGTTCGTCAATCCCGACGTGGCAGTGGAAACAATTATTTACGCGCAAGGATCGCCGGACGTACCGATCGCGATGCGTGAGATCGAAGAATTGTCGCGGCGATTGTGCGCGCAAACCGCGTCGGGCAAAAATCAAATTCAATGCGAGAATGGCACGATCAAAGTCGCGTATGACGACGATTCGTCGTGGCCCTTTGTGTGGTACCTGCGAAATTATCGGAACGCGCAATATTATGGCGGCTCGCCCGGTGCGCCCTTCGACGCGCCAGTGGTGATTGTCGGTCCAAAAAATGAAGAGGCGATAAAACCATTTTTGGGGACGCGTTATACGCGGCGACAATATAAATTAATTTGGTGGCCGCTTGAAGGCTACAAAGATTTATCGCTCGACCGCGTGTGGTCGTACTTGACGAATCCCGAAGAACGCTCCGCGCTTTTTACCGCGTGGTTTTATCATCGCTACAAAGAGAGTCTCAATGCTTGGCCGTATGTGCATAATTTTTCTTTTTACGTGCGCAAAGATGTCGCGAATTTATTGTGGTCGTACGGCGGCACGGTGCCGAATCAGCCGGTGGAAGATGAATACGCCAAGAAAACGATACAGATTCCCGCGACGCGCGCGCTTGGCGCGCAAGGCGTTGGGAACGGACAATTTAATTTTCCGCGCAATATTGCATTAGACGCGCAAGGCAATCTGTACGTCGCCGATTCCGATAACGCGCGCGTCCAAAAATTTGACGCGAACGGAAAATTTTTGCTCGCGTGGGGAACCAAAAGTCCGGACAATGTTCCCAATCCGCCGCCCGGTACTTTTACGCAAATCTGGGGCATGGCGGTAGATAAAAATGGAAATGTCTATGTGACCGATACGTGGAATCATCGCATCCAGAAATTTGATGCGAACGGAAAATTTTTGAAAATGTGGGGAACGAATGGCGATACGCGCGGCATCGCGAATATTGATCCAGACAAATTTTACGGTCCGCGCGCGATTGCGCTCGACGCGCAAAATAATTTGCTGATCACGGATACGGGCAACAAGCGCGTATTGAAATTCACCGCCGACGGCGTTCCGCTCGCGCAATATGGTGGATTTGGAAGCGAGATCGGATTGTTTCAAGAGCCGGTCGGCATCGCGGTGGACGCGCAGGGAAATGTGTACGTCGCGGATACGTGGAATCAGCGCATTCAAAA
>JACQEA010000319.1 GCA_016200825.1 Chloroflexota bacterium
ATTGAATTGGGATAGAAAGAAACGCGTTGAGGTACGTCAACGTATAAAACGCGAGATTCAATCCAATCGGATAAAACATACGATCGGTGTAGATCGGACTGATGTTGAGATTGATGAGCGCGTGCGGGACCCACCACAAATTCCACGCGAGCGCGGGGTCGTCACTCCCGTCGCCAGCGACGTGCGTCGTGAATTGAGTGATGAGTGGAAACGTGAGAACAATCGCGAGGAAAAAATACGCGAGGAGCGCGAACCAATCCGCGCGATATTTTTTTGAAATCATTTCGGGAGCAGCGGCTTAACCGCGCGGGACTTGATGATGCGCGCGACAACGCGGCTCGTACACTTCGCTCGCGCCGACGAGAATGATCGGGTCATCATATTTCGCGGGCTTGCCATTGATTAACCGTTGCGTGCGCGTTGCCGCGTCGCCGCAGACCACACAAATCGCGGAAAGTTTGTCCACGGATTCCGCTTGCGCCATCAAGAGCGGCATCGGTCCAAACGGCTCGCCGCGAAAATCCATATCGAGTCCCGCGACGATGACGCGCACACCGTTTTGCGCGAGTTGATTCGCGGCTTCGGCGATCTTCCAATCGAAGAACTGCGCCTCGTCAATCGCGACGACGGTCACGCGCGCGTCGATTTGACCTAAAATATCTTCCGCGCTTTTGACCGGAATCGCTTCCCAGCGCGCGCCGCCGTGCGATGCAACTTGGCCGTTGCCGTAACGCGTGTCAAGCCCGTGCGAAAAAACTTGGACGTTTTGTTTCGCGATCTGCGCGCGTTTGACGCGGCGAATTAATTCTTCCGTCTTGCCGGAAAACATCGAGCCGCAAATCAATTCAATGTGCCCGCGTGAGCGTTCGCGCGTGACTTCGTCCATTTTATCCTCATACAAAAAGAGACAGAGGATTGCTCTGTCTCTTGAATTTTATTTTTTCGCTTTCTTGGGCGCTGATTTTTTTGCCGCCGGTTTCTTTCGCGCGGCGCTGGATTTCGTCGCGGGTTTCGCTTTAGTCGAGATGTTTCGGCGAAACGTCTTTACTTTCGCAACTTTTTTTGCCGCCGGTTTTTTCGCGGTCAGTTTTGCGCGCGCGCGTTTTGCGGGCTTGGCAACCGCCGGCATTTCCATCGCGACCGGTACAGATTCTTCCATTGGCACAGACGGAACAGCGATCGGTTCGGGTGTTTCCATCACTGATGCGGGTTCCATCCCAATGGGTTGCGGCGCGCGCATTTCCGCGACCGGCATTTCCGGCATCGCGGGTTCTACTTCCATCGCCGCGGCCGGCAATTCGACCGCCGGTTTTTGCGCGACGGGTGGCGCGGGCGTCGCGCGGCGTTGATCTTTTTTCGCGCGCTTGTCTTCTTCGGACGGACGCGGCGCGAATTGCGCTTGCGCGCTGGCGCGTTTCATAAATCGCTCGACCTGACCCGCGGTGTCAATGATGCGTTGTTCGCCAGTGTAAAACGGATGGCAGATCGAACAAACGTCGGTGTGAATTTCTTTTTGCGTCGAGCCAGTCACCCACGAGTGACCGCCGGAACATTTCACAACTGTGTCGGTATAAAATTGAGGATGAATCCCAGATTTCACGTCAATTACCTTTCTCACGAATGCGCGCGATAAATTTTTCCGCGCGCATTCCAATTCAATTTCTTACGCGGACTTGGGGTACACGCTGACTTGTTTTTTTTCTTTCGCGGCAAACTCGAACTTGACCAAACCATCCACCAGCGCGAACAACGTATCGTCTTTCGCGATGGCGACGTTCGTGCCGGGACGAATGCGCGAGCCGCGCTGACGCACAATGATCGTGCCTGAATGAACCCATTCGCCGTCAAAGCGTTTCACGCCGAGCCGTTGCGCATTACTATCGCGGCCATTCCGCGTCGAGCCGCCGCCTTTTTTGTGTGCCACGTATTTCTCCTAGATTTTAGAGGTTGGAGATTAGAAGTTAGATGCGCGTCCCGATCTTCCAACTTCTAACATCCAACTTCTAGATTTTGATTTCTGAAATTTCCAGGCGCGTAAACAACTGGCGATGCCCGTGCGTCTTGCGGCGACGATGCTTGTTGCGATAATCAAAGTGAATCACTTTGCGCCCTTTGCCTTCACGCAAAACTTTTGCCAACACCTTCGCGCCTTTCACCATCGGCTTGCCGATTTGCACATTGCCCTCGCGCTCGATCAGCATCACCTCGTTCAACGCGACCTGCGCGCCGACCTGCGCGGATAATTTTTCTACATCAATGCGATCGCCCACCGCGACGCGATATTGTTTTCCCCCGGTTTTTACAACTGCGTACACGTATGCCTCCAATTCAACGAGCCGCGATTATAGCCGCGGACACGGCTTTTGTCAAAAAAGAAAAGCAAACCCCAGAGCGATTTGCTCCGGGGTCTAACAGTGCCGAGGAAGGGACTTGAACCCCCAAGGGCTATTCGCCCACGGCGTCCTGAACGCCGCGTGTTTGCCAATTTCACCACCCCGGCATTACATCACCAGTCCGACGTTAGAAACTCTTTTACAATTCTGCGCTTGCGCTCAAGACAAGGTATGTCAGTCGAATAATACATCACGCGTAACAACAAGATTGATTCCTGTTTCGCGTAGGTCAACTCAAATGAGCGGGATCGTTCTTGCAGAAATCCGGTTAGCCCAAGTAATTCTTTGATCCGACTCTGAAGCCACTCAAGATGCGGTCGGCTCGCAGAAATGAAACTCACGTACAACCGTTGCGCCTTCGGATACACTGGGTCTGGATACTTTCGAGTTGTTCCGTCGCCGTCTAGATGACCGCGCAAAAAGTCAAAAAAATATTCGACAGGGATATCCAGCGCGCCAATCACTTTGCTTTTGTTAGGAGTTACTCCAATCCTCAATAACCATTGATACAGCCCAACATCGCTGAATTGAACTCTATGAACAACAGTTGGTTTGCCGAAACCGCCAAACTTGAGACCGATTCGGTTGTCAAGGCTCAGGCAATTCTTGAACATCTCTACCAGTTCGCGATCTTTCGACGTGAAATCTATATGCCTTCCATCGGGCGACAAGTTTCCATCGGTGACCAGTAATCCCACCGCGTACGCGAGCGAACTGTCCCATTCGATAACCCTGCGCTTCGGCGCTGGACCACGCTTGCCCATTGCGACCCTATGTGAACCGATTACTATTCTACGCCAATCACGCGATTTGTCAAAAGAAATTCTCAAAAAATTATTTTCCCGGCGTCGCCGTTCCTTCGCTCGTCGTCAGCGCGACGCGTTTTGTTTTCACAAACCATTGCGCCAAATTGCGAAAACGATCGCTCGCGGTCTGCAACGGCGCGAGTTGCACGCCGCGCACGCGCGTATCCACGCCGTACGCGTACACCGGATAATACAATAATAAGGCCGGCACGCGCTCGACAAACAATTGTTGAAACTGCCGATACAATTCGACGCGTTTCGTTTGATCGTACGTTTTGCGCGCGGCTTCCAGCGCTTCGCTGATATCGCGATCGTTCAAGCCGCTGTAATTCTGGCCCAGATTCGCGGCGCCGGGAATTTGCGTCTGATGCCAATTTTCGTACTGATCCGGATCGGACGAAAGCGTGCGCCATTCGTACAA
>JACQEA010000320.1 GCA_016200825.1 Chloroflexota bacterium
AACCCGCGATCTCAGCCTTGACAGGGCTGCATGTTAGGCCGCTACACCACGCCCCCACGCCCATTTATTTTTATAACATACCTGGATAGTCGTGTCAAATTGCCATAATTAACTTGCGCAAAATATTTCTGATTAACAACGCGTAAACCGATTGACTATGCACCACGAGATTTTTACTCGCTAAATTAATTTTTCCGCAGAACCACACAGGATTACAAAGAGAAAAAGAATAATGTTTTTTCTTCTGTGTGTTTCCGTGTGATTCTGTGGCTATTTCTCAACGGTTGGATATAATCGCCGCAATTGAAACGTCGCGCGGTCGTGCGCGAAAATTAGCGGACGCCGCATCGCGTTTGATGCAATCGCGAGCCAATCGTTTTGCAAAAATTGAACCATCGCGCCATCGGCAATCACGAGATCTGCATCGCGGCAACCGAACGCGAGCGCGGATGAATGTCCTTCAAATATCCAAACGGAATGACCGATGTATGCCAAACCTGATATCAATCCGAAAAACGGAATCGCATGCGCGAGATTTGCTTGCAGCGCGCGCAGTTCCGTGTACGCAATCACCGCGACATTGCGTTTGGTTTTGGACGACATTATTTTTTCGATGGATTCAACCGCGTGCGGATTCATCGTGCCGGGCGCGGGGCAAGGTTGCAACATCAACATGCGTCCCGGTGTGACGATAAAGACGTGACGATTTTTTCCTTTGGTCGGCGTCGTATCTTCTGCCGCGGCTTTGCGTGCCTTATCGAAAATTTCTGCAATTGTGGGCGGCGTGTCCACCTCAGGCATTTGCGGTTCGAAAAGATTGGGAGCGAAATTTTGGGATGACATTTTGCAGGATCATATCAACCAAGGCAGACGGCTATTTTACTTTGCAAGACCTGCCATCTATTATTTTTCGACTTCTCTTTTTTTAATTTCGATTTCATTGCGTTGCCAGAAATCAAGAATCGCGTCCCTGTATTCAATAACTGGAATTCGATCACACAACCGAACGAGTTCTTTCCCGACGTCAGTTAGAATTCTCACTTCGAATCCCCTTTTCACTCTATCGCCGCTAAGAATGAACTCATCGCCATGATAATTCGCAGTCATTGTTCCAGTCTCAGATTTAATCAACAAATTTGAATGCATCGAAATTAGCCCCAAGGTCAGAAGATGAAGAACGGCGGAGTAGGAGAGTCCGTTTCTTTCGAGCAGTTGGTCTGTCGTTAGTGGAATTTGGACTTGGATGAATTCATTATCAATAATCCACAGGAAGTCAGTAAACCGCCGAAATGTTTTTGCATCTTTTGGCTGTAAAAGACGCACAACATTTAGTGCGCGAAGTGAAAAAGAACCAGGATGAGTAACCTCTCCTGCCAACAAGCGCGCCCAAATTGTCTGCATTTCCTCGTTACCTATGTCCTGCGCGTAATTGAGGAACTGTGCCGTCCAATCTTCTTCAACTTTTTCGTTGCTGACTTCACTTGGTAATTGTTGTGAAGCCTTCTTGATGATTGCCTCAAGATTTCTTTGCCTTCGTGCCTCCTGGGCATTTGCCCTGTAAGATGCGCGCGTGGCAAGCATTTGTATTTCTATCGCGCCCTTCATCTTAATCTTCGCCGCGTCGACCTCCGCCTTTGCTCTTTCGCGAATTCGCCTAGGTTCGTACAGAACACCAATGCCACTTGAAACAGTTTCGATCAGTTTCGCTACAGGCACACTTAGTGCTTCGAGATTGAATAGAGAAATGCTTTTGTCTGGCATCTTCGATCATTTCCTTTTCTTCGCCATTCCCCGCGTCCACTCCATTGCCTTCTCCATCCACGCGTTTAACTCGCGCGCGTCATCCAACATTGCGCGCGACACCGTGACCCAACCCTTCATCGCGCGCCCCGGCATCGGCATAAACGGCGTCGCGCCTTGCGCGAATAATTTTTCGCAATCGTCGGGCGAGAGACGTAAAATAAATTTGTCGTTATGGAGTCCGCAAAACATTTTTCCGTTGACGTACGCGGCCGGCGAGCCAAACGTCAATTTCTGTTGCGCCATCGGAAAATCTTTCAGCGCGGCTTCAAACACACGCACCAACTCTTCGGGCGCTTTGCCAAAGTGCGGCATCGCGCGTTTTTGTTTTGGCTTGACGCGTTTCATTTTCGGCTTTGCGATTTTTGATTTCGGCATATCAAATTCCTATTTGCCACAGAAACACACAGAAGGGCACAGAAAAGAAGGAACAATATTTTTCTTCTGTGTGTTTCCGTGTGATTCTGTGGCGTTTTCCATCTCCCCGATTTTTTGTCTGTGTTCCCTGTGTCCTCTGTGGTTTAGATTTTTCTTCTGTGTGTTTTTGTGTGATTCTGTGGCTATTTTTATTTTTCTCTATGCCCTCTATGTTCTCTATGGCTAATAAACTCCCCCGCCGCGATACTCCCCGAACTCGCCGCGCAGAACATCGCAGATCTCGCCCACCGTCGCGTAATTTTCCACGCACGCGATAATCGCGGGCATCAGGTTCGCAGTGCCGCGCGCCGCGTCGCGCAATTCCTTCAGCGCGATTTCAACGCGCGCGTTCTCGCGCTTCGCGCGCAGGTCGCGCACCCGCGCGATTTGTTCATCGCGCACGCGCGGATCGACGCGCAGCGTTTTTACACTTTCCGTTTTATCGCTCTCAAATTCATTCACGCCAACCACAATTCGTTTATTCGTTTCTAATTCGTTGGCAAACTTCCACGCGCTCTCGCCAATCTCGCGCACGATGTAACCCGATTCAATTGCCTTGAGTGCTCCACCCATTCGTTCAATTCGTTCGATATATTCGTTGGACTGTTTTTCGATTTCATCCGTCAGCGACTCGATGTAATACGATCCCGCGACCGGATCAATCGTGTTCGTCACGCCTGCTTCGTGCGCGATGATTTGTTGCGTCTTGAGCGCAATGCCTGCGGATTCTTCCGTCGGGAGCGCGAGCGCTTCATCGAACGCGTTCGTATGCAAACTTTGCGTGCCGCCCAACACCGCCGCGAGCGCCTCGATCGCGGTGCGCACGATATTATTTTGCGGCTGTTGCGCGGTGAGCGACACGCCCGACGTTTGCGTGTGAAAGCGCAGGATCATGGACGACGCTTTGCGCGCGCCGAATTTTTCTTGCGCGATCTTTGCCCACAGCCGCCGCGCCGCGCGATATTTCGCGATCTCTTCCAGAAAATCCATCTGCGCGACAAAAAAGAACGACAGTTGCGGCGCAAAATCGTCAAACGCGATTCCGCGCGCGAGCGTGCCGCGCACGTACTCGATCGCGTTCGCAAACGTAAACGCGATTTCTTGCACCGCCGTCGCGCCCGCCTCGCGCATATGATAGCCGCTAATCGAGATCGGATTCCAGTTTGGGAGTTCGCGCGCGCAATATTCGATGATGTCGGTCGCGAGTCGCATCGAAGGCGCGGGCGGAAAAATGTACGTGCCGCGCGCGATGTACTCTTTCAAAATATCGTTTTGCACCGTCCCGCGTAAGGGCAGATGGCCATCTGCCCCTAAAGAAACGTTTTGTTTTTTCGCCACCGCGACATACATTGCGAGCAATATCGCGGCGGTTGCGTTGATCGTCATCGAGGTCGAAACTTTATCGAGCGGAATGCTGTCAAATAATCGCTCCATATCCGCGAGCGACGCAATCGCGACGCCAACTTTTCCAACTTCCGCGCGCGCGATAACGTGATCGGAATCGTAACCTGTTTGTGTCGGCAAATCGAACGCAACCGAAAGCCCCGTTTGTCCATGCTCCAGCAAATATTTGTACCGCGCGTTCGATTCGTCCGCGCTCGCGTAACCCGCGTACTGGCGCATCGTCCACAGCCGCCCGCGGTACATCGTCGGCTGAATTCCGCGCGTGAATGGATACTCGCCCGGAAAACCAAGTTGGTCGTTGTAATGATCGCGCGCGTCATCGGGCGAATAAGTTTGTTTTGCCTCGATGCCCGAAAGCGTTTCAAATTTTGGTTTGCGTGTCATGAAAATTCCTTCTCACCAAAGGCACAAAGAACACAAAGAATGTCATTCTGAGAAGCGAAGCGACGAAGAATCTTGTTATTCGCCTAGAATCAAATTCCAATTACAAGATGCTTCGCGGAGTTTATCCTGAACGCAGTGAAGGACTCAGCATGACAATTCCTTCGCGTCTTTGCGTCCCATTCGCTTCGCTCAGGACAAGCTTTGGCGGTAATTTTTTTTCTCTCTTTCTCCCCTATTCCGTGTGTTTCTGTGTGATTCTGTGGCTTACATTTTTATTTTTTTCTTCACGCCTTTGCGG
>JACQEA010000321.1 GCA_016200825.1 Chloroflexota bacterium
AGCGTATGACACGCGATACAAACGCCTTTCAAAAATTCTTGCTCGCCCTGTTTTGCCAAATCGCTCGCGGGAATCGCGATATCTTTCTTTTGATCGGCGACCCATTTATTGAAATCTTCTGCCGATTCGACCACAACCGTGAACCGCATATTCGCGTGCGCGACTCCACAAAACTCGGCGCATTGTCCATGAAACGTTCCGAGTTTGGTGGGCCTAAATGTATTTTTATTTATTTTGCCCGGCACGACATCGGTTTTACCGCCGAGTTCAGGCACCCAAAAACTATGAATGACATCCACGCCCTCAAGTGAAAAATTTACGGCTTGATTGATTGGCAAATGAATTTCATTCGCGGTAATTACGCCTTGCTCAACGTACTCAACTTGCCACCACCATTGCCGCGCGGTAACTTTGACTTGTAATGCGCCGGGCGGAACTTCATCCAGCGCGGTTAGCGTTTGCAAGGTGAATCCAAACACAACGACGAGTACGAGCGCGGGCGCGAGCGTCCACGCGATTTCCATTTTGGTGTTGCCGTGAATTTGCGCGGGCATTTCGTTTTCATTTTTGCGGCGAAAACGGAGAACCGAGTAGAGGAGCAAGGCTTCGACAACCACAAAGACGATCACGGCGACAGTGAAAATAAAATTAAACAAATTCGTCGCCATGGTCGCGTTAGGGGACGCGGGATTGAGCCAGGTGGGACTGTTGGGAGAACAGCCAACGTTGAGCGCGCTGAGCGCGAGAATAATAAAAACGAGTGTAATGCTCTGACGCATTATAACTCCTCGAAAATAATTTCGCGTGCCGTTGGCAAAAATTTTCAATCATAAAGGGTTACGCGGGTTGCGGCAACGCGCGCGCGACCGCGTTCAAACGCAAAGTCAATTGCTCGCCCGCGTATGCCATCATCTCGGCGAGATTCAAACCAAACGGAATCTCGTCGCCGTACGGTTCAAACACTTCGCTGATGAGCGCCAAGACTTGAGGCAATAATTCGTTCAGGCGCGCTTGAATCATTTCAAACAAATTCGGCTCGGGCTGAACCAAACGTTTGAGTAAATAAGTACCGAAGGCAATGTGCCGCGCTTCATCGCGTTGAACGAGTTCAAGTCCGCGCAAAAGCCCGGGCAAGAGATCATTTTCTTTCAACGCTTGCGCGAATCCATAATAACCAGTTTCCGCGAGCGCGCCTTCAATCGTGAGATGGTACAACGTGACGGCTTCGACCATCGCGGCAGTGGAATGATCGGTCATCAAGCGATTGAGCGCGCGCGGCAGTTCATCGTAAAAAATTTTGCGATAAGCCGCGCCGAAATATTTAGTTGCATCAACGGGAGCGTCAATCACGTGGGTCAGCCAGCGATCAAACCATTCGAAATGTTTTGCCTCTTCGAATAATTGGGTCGCGAGAAACATTTCTTCTTCGGTATGACCGCCCGCGCGGCGAATGGCGAGTAGAAGTGGAATGAGATCGTGCGCCACGGCTTCTTCGCCGACGAGAAAAACGGACGCGCCGCGCAAAATCAAATCGCGTTCGCGTTCGGCAAGACTCGCCCAATCCGTTCGGTCGCGCGTCAAATCAATCGCGCGCGGATCCCAAAACAGGTCTTTGGCTTTGTGATAATCGGAGAGTGGTAGCAGTTTGTGGTTTAAGCGCATCGCCCCTCGAAGGCAACAAAAAAATTTCGACGGCAATGTCGAAGGATTAGGGGGATAATAGCACAGGTTCGCGAGAATACAAAATTTGATTGCGCGAAATTATTTTCCGAGCATGCTGATGAAGGTAGTAACCCACGATGGAATAAATCGCTCCACCCCAACTCCGGTCAGCAAAGTGAGCGCTTGCGGCGCGGTTAACCTCAGCGCGATGCTCGCCGCGCGAAAGGGCAAGGTTGGAAAGTCGCGGTTTTCTTGATTAAGTTGGCGCAACCCTTGAACGATTTGAAAATGATTTTGAATTTCGGCACCGGTGGGCAATTGGGATGCACTGAAAAGAACGCGCGCATTCTCTTCAACACCGTGCGCGAGTTTGGCAAACTCGAGATAATGCAATTCACGTTGGCGGAGCATTTCGTTGCGAACCGCGAGTAAAGGAACCACAAAAATTGCTGTCAACGCCACCGCTTCAAAGATTACTCCGATGATCAAGAGGAGAACGGTTTTGGGATCGTTGCCAAAAAATAAAAACCCGCCGACCATGTACACACCGGGCGCTAAAAGTACGATCGCATTGCTAGCGCTCAGTTCGCCCAATGGCGCGAGTCCGCCGCATTGATCTGGATGAGTGCGTTGGACATTAAACGTAAATCGGCGCGGCAATTGGTCGATAAGTTGCCCAACGGCGAACAAACGCCACACGACCGCGCCAATCAAGTACCAGGAAAGAAAAACAAAGGGCGCGCGGAATAAGAATAATCGCGCGTACGCTTGAAGCGAATGCTCCGGCAAATCGGGCAGAGCAAAGAAAACGAGCAAGCCAATGATGGTTGCGACGAGCGAAAGTAATTTGCTGGCGCGATGGTTGAGTTGGGCCTGAGTTTCAGCAAGGAACGCGATAAATTCGGCCGCGGAGGCGCGCAACGCGTCGCGTTCCCACAGAACGGTTAATTTTTTCGGTGTCAGTCGCGCGAGCAGGTAATAAAATATCGCCGCGATAACCAGCGCGGTGTAACTGGAATAACGCGCGGGTTGAGTCCAACTGGCTTCCGCAATTTTTCCAAACAAAATTAGATCGAACGCAAAGACCCCCAAGAGCAGCCAAGGATAATAATTGATCAGGGCGCCCAATCGCGGATTCCGCGTGAATTGAAATTCGCGCGCAACTTGCGCGACCGTTTTTTCGGTTTGAGAAGATTCAGGGGCGGACATGATCATCCTCTCCGATTACGTCATCTTGACGACAATATCGCCGATGATGTTCGCGGCTTCATCGCCGCGATCGGCCGCGTTGGAAAGATGGCGATAGGTTTCGCGCACTTTGAGAATCGCGACAATATCTTCGACCGTTTTTGGTTCTTTGAATAAATCGGCAATCGCGGAACGATAAACGCTCTCGACGCGATTTTCTAATTGCTTGGCGCGTCCCGCGTGATCGAGCGCGACCTGCGGATGATCTTTGAGTTGAATCACGCCGAGATATAATTCTTCCGCGGCTTCGCGCAAAATGCCAACGAGGCGTTGCAAATAAACATTCGGTTTGACGCCGAGCGTCACCATTTCATCGAGCGTGGTGTAACCGTAATCCAACACATCGTCAATCGTGCGCGAGAGCGCGAACAAATCTTCGCGATCAATCGGCGTTATAAAGGTGCGATTCAACTCATCAATCAACACGCGGCGAAGTTCATCCGCTTCTTTTTCCAAACTCTCCAAACGTTTGGCGTAAACATCGTCCGCGTCTTTCATATACGCTTCGAGCGCTTCCAAGTCTTGAGCGCGTCTTGCGCTTTGTTGTAATGCGTTACCGCGTCATTGACTAAATTCGCGATGGCGGTAGAAGTCGCGGGTGTTCCCGTTGTGGGTGGCGCGGGCGGAGTCGTTACAACCGCACCGGTAAAAACTGCCGCCAATGCTTCGCCGAGCGATGGTTGCATCGTAAGCGAGTTTGCAGTTGCAACGACCACGCGTTTCAATTGCGGAATTTGGCCTTGCTCCGCAAGTAAATAAAGCGGCTGAACATACAAGAACGATTTCTCGATGGGAATGACGAGGAGGTTGCCCCACAACACGCGACTGCCGCGTTGATTGATCAGCGTGAGTTCAGAAGAAATCACCGGGTCTTGATTCAAGCGCGCGTGAATTTGTTCGGGCCCGTAAACTAATTTGTCTTTGGGAAAACGATAGACCAATTGCTTGCCGTAATCCGCGCCGTCGCTTTTTACGGAAAACCACGCGACCATATTTTGCCGCCGCGCCGCGGTAAAGGGCAACATCAACATGAATTCTTCTTTGGTTTCTCCGGGTAAACGCATGATCACGTAGTACGGTTCCATTTGTTGCGATTGTCCTTCGACCGCTTCGTTCGGAATCGCCCACAAATCTTCGCGATTGTAAAACACCTGCGGGTCTTGCATATGATACGTGCGATACATCGCGGCTTGGATCGAGAACAAACCTTCGGGATAACGCAGATGATCTTTCAACGCGGCGGGCATTTGATCGAATGAGCGCCAGAGTCCGGGAAAAATATTGCCGTAGGTTTTGAAAAGCGGCTCGTTCGGATCAATCGCATAAAAAATTGTCGTGCCGTTATACGCATCGATCACAATTTTGACCGAGTTGCGAATATAATTCAAGCCCGTTTCATACGGTTCGCTGTACGGAAAGCGATCGGTAAAAGTGTACGCATCTTGCAACCAAAATATTTTTCCGTCCACAATGACCGAGTACGGGTCTTTGTCGAAACGCAAGAAGGGCGCGATGCGCGCGACGCGCGTTTGAATTTTGCGATTGAACAAGACGCGCGAATCCGGCGTCAACGAATCGGACAAGAGAATGTTGATGTCGCCGAACCGCAACGCGAACATCACGCGATCAAAAAACGTTCCAATGGGGACGCCGCCCGTTCCTTCGTACGTATTGAACGAATTTTCATCGCCTTTGGGATAATCAAATTCCTTTTCGCGCGATTTTACAAAGATGTACGAGGTAGATTCTTCGCCAAAATAAATTTCAGGGCGCGTAATTGGAATCACGCCGGTCGAAGGAATATCTTTGGTCAGTAATTTCGGCAGACCGTCCGGCGTAAATTCATTGACCGGACTGGTCACAGCCGCGTGCCCGTGCGTGTAGAGCAAATGCA
>JACQEA010000080.1 GCA_016200825.1 Chloroflexota bacterium
CACTCGCCGCGTAAGCCATTCCGCCGACGGAAGCAAACGGCGGCGCGGGTTCGAAAATTTCGCCGAGCGTACCGAGCGCGTACGCTTGCATCGCCGCGTGAAAAGGCGCGAACAAATCGCGCGCGGGTTTTTCGCCGAACACATTTTGATACGCGTCCACATACGCGCCGATCAGCCACGCCCACACCGCGCCGTGATGAGACGCCGCGTCGCGTTCATCCGCCGAGCCGTGATAGCGCGCGCGATAATTTGGATCGCGCGGCGCGAGCGTCCGCAATCCAAGCGGCGTTAATAATTCCGTTGTCACAATTTGCAAAATGGATTCGCCGCGCGCGCGCGGCACCAGATCATTCGCGAGTGAGAGCGCGAACAATTGATTGGGGCGCAACGCGGTGTCGTCGCCCTTCGGCGCATCAATCACATCGCACAAATAACCGCCCTCGGCAAACCAAAAACGTTCAAACGCGATTTGCGCGCGGTCTGCCATCTGCGCGTATTTTTCTGGCGCGCGTTTCAAACGTTTTGCCCAGCGTTCCATCACGCGCAACGCGCGATACCACAACGCGTTGATTTCACCCGCAAAAAGCAAACCATCGCGTTGATCCACGTGAATATTATTTCGCGTCCCGTTTACATGCCACTCGATGACGGATTCCAATTGCGGAAACAATTCGCGGACGAGCGCGTCATCGCGCGTCGCCGCGTGATACCGGTCGAGCGCGTGAAAAAACCACAGCGTCACGTCTGCCGCGTCAAAATCGCGCGCGCCGTCGGCGCGTATTCGATTGGGAAGCAAACCATTTTCGATCTCGCGCGCGCACGCGCGCAGAATTTCTTTCGCTTCCGCATAACGCCGCGTGACGATCAACAAACCTTCCAGCGCGATAAGTGTTTCGCGCGTTCGTTCGTCGAACCAAGGATAGCCCGCAAGGATGCGCGCGCGATTTTCTTTTTCGTGCGCGCGGTGAATAACAAATTGATCGGCGGCGACGCGCAATTGTTTTTCCACATCATCTTCTGCTCGGCGCGCGAGCAATTTTTGACGCGTGCGCGCCCGCGCGCGTGATCGCGCAACCGAATTGCCGAGTCCGCGCGCGTCGGTGGTCGCGGTAATGGTTAACGTTTCGCCGCCGCGTAAATTTACGCGGAGTAGCCCGGGCAAAAATAAATCCTCGACCGCATCATAGCCGCGTTCTTTTTCGCGCGCGTGCAAAAAACGCCAGTACCATAAATCGAGCGGAACGAATTGAACGCGCGGCGGAAACAACAAGCGGTACGGCGTCGCGCCCTCAAACGCGTTGATTTCTAATTCGCCGCCGTGCGCGGCGACCGCAAAACGCCATTCGGCCGCGCCGCGCAATTCACTGTGAAAATTTTTGTGCGTGCAAAGCGGAAGCAAAGTAAGTTGAATCGGCGCGGACTCGCGCGCGAGTTGATAATGAATGTGCGTCGTGTTCGCGCCGTGTTCCATCCAAATTGTTTTCGTCAAGGCAAAATTCGGCGCTTGATAAAAAAATGTGGGCAGCATGCCGTCAAGTTCGACGCGTTCGAGGTAAAGATAACCGTCGGGGTGAATCGTGCCGTTTTCGTACTGATTCGTTCCGAGCCGATATGTTAATCCGCCGATCTGCACCTCTTCATCAATTTTCGAAAGCAAGACCACGCGCGCCGCGGGCGGCGCGAGCGCGGCGATAAGCAAGCCGTGATAACGCCGCGTGTTCGCACCGGTGATCGTACTCGACGCGTACCCACCGATTCCATTCGTCACAATCCATTCCCGCGCCAGCGCGCGCGGCAGATCGCGACAGATTTCGCGCGGAATAACAATCACATTGCTTACCTTCCGCTAGTCGTAAACCAATTCAACCAATACGCATAATCCGTCAGCGTATAACTGCCGCGCACGCGCACGCGCCGCATTTCAAAAATATCTTCGTTCGTTTGGCGCACGCCTTGAATTTCGGTGAACGCCGAAAGATAACCGCTCAAGCGTAACACCGCGATGGTTGTCAAGTCGTACCGTCCCGAGGGATAACAAAATGTTTTCACGGTCACGCCGGGCAAACGCGCTTCGATCATTTGTTTGGATCCGGCGAGTTGAGTATTCTGATACGCGATCGTCTTGCCGCGCAAATCGGGATGATCTACCGAATGCGAACCAATTTCCATTCCGGCATTCGCCATTTCTTGCAACTGTTGCCACGTGAGATAGCCGGACTTTTTCGTCTCGACGAATTGCGTGATCACATAAAACGTCGCGGTCATGCCGTACTTTTTCAAAATTGGAAACGCGGTTTCGTACGCATCGGCGTAGCCGTCGTCGAACGTCAACACGATCGCTTTCTCCGGCAGGGGCGCGCCGAATAATAAACTCTCCGCCAAATCCGCCGCGCGAATCGTTCTATATCCATTGTATATCAGGAACGCCATTTGTTCATCGAACGCTTGCGGCAAAACGGAAAGGTCAAGCCGAACCGCGTCCGCGTCCGGCGGCGGAATGCTGATCGAATGATACATCAGCACCGGCACGCGCGCGACGCGCAGATTCGGATTGATCGTTGGCGTCGGAGTGGGTGTGCGCGTGCGCGTCGGAATCGCGGTCAATGTGAGAGTGAGAGTAGGCGTAGAAGTAAAAGTGTTGGTCGGCGTCGCAGTAAAAGTCGGGACGCGCGTTGGAGTAAAAGTATTTGTGGGCGTAGGTGTCGGAGAATTTAATAACGCCGCGATTTGAACAACCGGAGAATCCGCAGACCCAACGGCGAGACTCGCCAGCCCAACAACGAACGCGCCGCGGAGGGCGAGCGTCAAAAACTTGGACATCATTGTTCAAGTATTCTAGCACATCCCGCGTCAAACTCAAATTGAATTAGCATTTGGCAACAGAAAAATCTGCGGCGATTCCGCGCGCGCGGGATGCGATTGAATTTCAACCTGCGCGTGAAAAACCGCCGCGATTATTTCGCGCGATAAAACCGCGCGCGGCGCGCCGGTCGTAACGATGCGCCCCTCATTCAACAAGATCAGCCGATCAAAATACAACGCCGCAAGATTTAGATCGTGCATCGTCGCGAGCACCGTCAATCCGCGCTCGCGATTCAACGCGCGAATGAGATCGAGAATTTCAATTTGATGATTGATGTCCAAATGCACCGTCGGCTCGTCCAACAACAACAACGTCGGTTCTTGCGCGAGCGCCATCGCGATCACGACGCGTTGTTTTTCGCCGCCCGATAATTCGCTGAACAAGCGCGCGGCGAACGCGCGCGTCGCGGTGAATTCCAACGCGCGTTCAATCGCGATGTGATCCGCGCGCGATTCCGCGCGCCACGCGCGCGCGTACGGCGTGCGTCCCAGCGCGACGACTTCTTCGACGGAAAACGCGTACGGCAAATTCAATTCTTGCGGCACGAGCGCGATTTTTTGCGCGATCTCGCGGCGCGTGTACGCGCCCAAATCGCGCTCGTTCCATTTCACACCGCCCGCGCGCGGCGTGAGAATCCCCGCGAGAATTTTTAACAGCGTCGTCTTGCCCGATCCGTTGGGCCCAATCAGCGCGACAAAATCCCCGGCGTTCAACGCAAGATCAATCCCTGCAAGCACAGCGCGCTCGTCATATCGAAAATGTATTTGACGCGCATTCAGCAGAATCTGATTCATTAGACCTTATCCGAATTAAGAAAAGCGTCCACGAAAAACACGAAAGGACACAAAAATTCTATCAGATCCTTCGTGGTTTTTCGTGTGTTTCGTGGATAATTATTATTGCGAATAATGTTTATTGCATCAACCGATAAATCGCACGCAGATCCAAATGCGCGCGGACAATTTCAGCTAACCGATCGTACATCAAGTCGCGGTCAAAGCGAGTGCGCGTGCCGCGCGTAAACCCTTTGCGCGCGGCGAGGTTCAAAAGAAATTGCGCGCGCAACTTGTCATTATCGAACAAGCCGTGAAAGTACGTCCCCGCGATCCAGCCGTCCGAAGAAATATTTCCATCGGCATCCTCAACGCGCGTTTCTCCGCGCGCGCTCACATTGATCAACGGCATACTATCGCGCGCGATGCTTTGTCCGATATGAATCTCGTATCCCGCAATTTCCAACCCGCGCGCATCCGCGAATAATCCGGCGTTGGCAACGATCTTTCCACACGCGCGCACCGTTTGCTTTTCCTCGGCAAAAGTTGTTTCGACCGGAAGCAAACCCAATCCCTCCGCTTGCGCTTGATCCGATTCGACGCGCAAGGGATCGCAAATTTTATTTCCTAACATCTGATAGCCGCCGCAAATTCCCAAGACCGGCCCGCGCGCGCGCGCGAATTGGACGATGCGATGCGCGAGACCGCGCGCGCGGAGAAAATTCAAATCGGCAATTGTCGTTTTTGTGCCGGGGAGAATAATCAAGTCCGGTGCGCGCAAATCTTCGGAGCGATCTACGAATCGCACGACGATATCCGGTTCCGCGCGCAACGGATCGAAATCATCAAAATTGCTGATGTGCGGCAGTCGAACGACCACAATGTCCAACGTCCGTCGTCCATTATCCATCGTCGGTATTTCATCCAACGCGACCGAATCCTCGTCCGCAATTCGCAAATCATAAATGAATGGCATCACACCCAGCACGCGCATGCCACTTTTTTGTTCCAGAATTTTCACGCCATCATCAAAAAGATGACGGTCGCCGCGAAATTTGTTGACGATGAAACCGCGCACGCGCGCCCGTTCGTTTTCTTCTAACAGCGCGAGCGTCCCAAGCAACTGCGCGAAAATTCCGCCGAGATCAATATTGCCAACGAGAATTACCGGTGCATTCGCGTACTCCGCAATCGCCATATTCACCAGATCACCGCGCCGCAAATTCAATTCCGCCGGACTCCCTGCGCCTTCGATGACAACGACATCGTACTCTGCGCGCATAGCATCGAGCGCGCGCGTCACGACCTCCCACAATTCCGCGCGGCGGCGAATGTATTCTCCGGCCGCAATTCGTGCCCACGGTTTGCCCATCACAACTATTTGCGCGAATGAATCGGCTTCTGGTTTGATCAACACCGGATTCATTTCGACCGTTACATCTACGCCCGCGGCTTGCGCCTGCATCGCTTGCGCGCGTCCGACTTCGAGATTATCGCGTGTGACAAAAGAATTGAGCGCCATATTCTGCGCTTTGAAGGGCGCCACGCGTAATCCATCTTGTTTAAAAATTCGGCACAAGGCCGCGACGATCAAACTTTTGCCAACTGACGACATCGTGCCTTGAATCATCAACACGTGTGCCGTCATCGCGGATCACCTTTTCCCGCCGAAGCCGCCGCGACAAAGCGCGCCGCGAGTTCAGGTCGCGCGAGAAAATGCAAATGCACGTATGACGCAAATAGATTGCCAATGGACGCGCCGTCAAACCGCGTTTCTGTTTGAAACACGCTCGGCAAAAGTTCGTACGCGGGCGCGAGATCGCGTGGACGATTTTCCCATGTTGAATAATGAAATTCGTGCCCGCGAATTATTTCGCCCGCGCGCCAGAGGCAACTATTATTCAATGCGCGCGCGACACGATACCCCAGCGTCAATTTGCCGTTCATTACCGATTCACCGGGCAAGATGCCGACCATGGTGTGTGCCGTGTGGCGCGCATCTACAATTTTTTCGGTGAAGTACATCAACCCGCCGCATTCGGCGTAAATCAGAATGCCCGCGCGAAACGCGGCGCGAATTTCCGTGCGCATCGCAACATTCGCGGCGAGTTCACTCGCGTAAATTTCGGGAAATCCGCCGCAGAGATAAATCGCACGCGTCTGTCGCGGCAACGCGCGGTCATTCAGTGGACTGAAAAACGCGATCTGCGCGCCGACTGCGCGCAAGAGATCGAGATTGTCTTCGTACAGAAAATTAAAAGCCGCATCGCGCGCAACCGCGATCACTGGGCGCGTATCTCTCGCCTTCGACGCAAATGGATCGTCTTCAATTTCCGCGAGCGGTGGCGCCATGCGCGCCAGTTCGAGCACTCGATCGAGATTTACCGTCGTCGCGATTTTCTCTTTTGCCGCATCAAGCCACGCGCGCCAGCATCCCGGTTCTTGCGTAGGGATCAAACCCAAGTGCCGTTCCGGCAAATTCAAAACATCTTCGCGTTTCAAATAGCCAACCACAGGCAAGCCCACTTCCGTTGTAATCGCGTCCTGCACCATTCGCGCGTGACCTTCGCTCCCAACGCGATTTGAAATTACACCAACGATTCGCACGCGCGGATCGAAATCGCGTATACCTTGAACGATCGCCGCCGCGCTGCGCGCCATCGCACTGACATCAAGCACAAGCAGAACCGGCGCTTCGAGAATGCGCGCGATATGCGCGGTGCTTCCCGTGTCGTCGTTGCCAGAGAATCCATCGAACAAACCCATCACGCCTTCAATCAACGCGATATCCGCATCTCGCGCCGCACGCGCAAAGAGTACCCGCACGCGTTGGGATGAAAGCATCCACGCGTCGAGATTGCGCGATGCGCGGTTTGCGGCGACCGAGTGATATGAAGGATCAATATAATCAGGACCGACCTTGAATGGCGCAACGCGCAAACCGCGCGCAGTAAATGCTGCCATCAGCGCGGTGGCGATCGTTGTCTTGCCACTTCCGCTCATCGGCGCAGCAATGATCAAGCGAGGAATTTGCATTGTGTTCACACGATAGCACGCGTCAATTCAATCCGCTCCGCGTTCTCGTGCGACGGCGCGGAAAAAAGTTGCGGATGAAAAAGACTGGCGAGCAATTCAACTCCTTCGACGACGCGGGGACCGGGACGACTAAAATACGCGGTCGCGTTGACCGCAAAAAGATTGCCATTGCGGACGGCTGGAATCCCCCACCAACCATCCGGAAAAGGTATCGTCGCGATTTCTTTTTGAATCATCGCAACGGTGTAACCACATGGCATCAGAATGATGCACTCCGGTTGCGATGCGATCACTTGTTCCCACGTCAAGCGCGCGGACGGCTCACCGATGCGGCCTAAGACTTCGACGCCGCCCGCGAGCGAAACCATTTCTGGGACCCAATGCCCGGCGTTGTATGGCGGATTCAACCATTCCATTGCGTACGCGCGCGGACGATGCGACACATGGCGAGTTTTTTCTTGAATCGCATCGAGCCGCTGCTGCAACGAAGCAATGAATTTTTCCGCGCGATCGGCTGTGCGCGTGAGTTCGCCCACCGTGCGGATGTTTTCTAAAATTCCTGCGAGGTTCGTCGGCTCAAGCGAGACGACGCGGGGATCGCTCGCGAGTTTGCACGCGGCGTCACGCACGGTGGCAAAGGAAACCGCGCAGACGGTGCAAAGTTCTTGCGTCAGAATCAGATCGGGTTGTAGTTCGTTCAACAAATCTTCATCAAGCAGATAGAGACTCTCACCGCGTTTGAGTCGTTCCGCAACTGTCGCATCGATTTCGGATTGACTCAAACCCGGCGGAATCGCGCTGCGCGTCAGAATTGGTTTGCCCGCGACAACTTCGGGCGGATAATCACATTCGTGTGAGATGCCAACGAGTTGATTAGCAAGTCCAAGCGCGGCGACGATTTCAGTTGCACTAGGTAATAGAGAAACGATTCGCATGGTGTGCCTCCACGATCTTAAAATTCAATGCCCGGCTGGGCTTTGATACCGCGCGTGTACGGATGTTTGATTTCGCGCATCTCGGTCACCAGATCGGCGTACTCAATCAGTTCCGGCGGCGCAGCGCGACCGGTGATGATCACGTGCAATTTCGGCGGCTTGTGCGTTTTGAGCCAGGCGATCACGTCGTTGATATCGATCCAGTTTTTGTGGAACGCGTACGTCATTTCATCGAGCACAATCAAATCGAACTTGCCGCTGGAAATTTTTTCTTGCGCAAATGTCCACGCGTGTCGCGCTTTCTCCGCAGTCTTGGCAATATCTTTTGAGAGCCAGGTGAACCCATCGCCAAATGTATGCCATTCGATTTCCAATTTGCGCGCGGCGCGAATCTCACCCCAATTGCCGGTTTCGGCTTTGATGAATTGAATGACACAAACGCGAAAACCGCGTCCCCACGCGCGAAAAAGTGTGCCAAATGCCGCCGTACTTTTTCCTTTGCCGTTGCCGGTATTGACGATGACCAATCCGCGCCGCATGGTGTCCTCAACTAAAAGGTGTACTCTTTTTTGGATTTGCGCAAAAGATAAATGAAAAACGGCGCGCCGACCAGCGCGGTGATAATTCCAAGCGGCACTTCGGATGGCGCGAGCACAAGCCGCGCGATCAAATCCGCGAGCACTAAAAAAATCGCGCCCGATAAAACCGATGCCGGAATTAGCAAACGATGATTGGGCCCCAATATCAAACGCACAACATGTGGAACAATCAATCCAACAAATCCAACCAAGCCGCTGATCGAAACTGCCGCGCCCGTGAGCAGCGCGCCAATTCCCAGCACCAAAAATTTTTTTTGCTCGACCGCGACACCGACCGCCGCCGCTTGTTCTTCACCCAAAAGAAATGCATTCAGATCAAACGCGAGCGCGTACGCGATCAAAATCGCGCTGAGAACTAGTGGCGCGATCACGCGCAACGCGTCCCACCCGTTCGCGCTCACTCCGCCCATCGTCCACAGAATGACGCGTTGCAATGTATTTTGATTCCACAACATCAGAAATGACATCGCCGCGGCCATCATCGAACTTGCCGCGAATCCCGCGAGTAACAATGTTGTGATCGGCGTGCGCACGCCGATGCGCGCGAGACGATAGACCAACAACACTGCCGCGAGCGCGCCGGAAAACGCGGCGAGGGCAACGAAACTAAATCCAAAGAACGCGAGTGACGCGGGCAAAAACAACGCTATCGTCGCGGCAAGCGCGGCCCCAGCCGATGTGCCGAGCAAGTACGGATCTGCCATGGGATTGCGCAACAATCCTTGAAACAAAACTCCGGCGACTGCCAGCGCGCCGCCAACCAGCGCGGCAGATAAAACGCGCGGCAAACGCAATTGCCAAATGATGGCTTCTTGTGACTCGGACCATTCGATGCCGATCGAAAAATCAAAGACGCGTTTGAGAATAATCGCGCCGATGCGATCAACCGAAACGCTCACCGTACCGAGCGAGGTCGCGAGAAACAAAGCGGCGAGGAGGATCGCGATGAGAATCGAAATGGAAAAAAATGTTTTAGGGCGCATTGTTTTGGGTTGGGGCGAGGTGGTGCCTCGCCCCAACGATATCACTTGAACAAATCGGGTTGAATCAATTTCGCCGCGGCTTCGAGTCCGTCTATCAAACGCGGTCCGGGGCGACTGACCAAATTGTCGTCAATCGGAAATATTTTGTTGTTCTTGACGGCATTGATCACGTCCCATCCTTTACGTACTTTCACCGATTCCACCGTTATCCCATACGCGAAATCGCTCAAGATGATAATCTCCGGATTCGCGGCGATCACTTCTTCCGCATTGATACGCGCGTACGGCGTTTTGGCATTCGCCGCGATATTGACACCGCCCGCGAGCGTAATGAGTTCGTCAACGAACGAACCCGGACCCGGCGTGTACGGTTTGGTGGGATCCGTGGCATCCAGTTCCCAAAAGACGCGCGGTTTGGATTTCGCGTTCGCGAGTTTTGCTTTGAGCGCGTCGAGTTTTTGTTTCATCGCGTCGGTAACCGATTTCGCTTTCGCATCCGCGCCGGTTACCTTGCCGACAAGCAGAATGTCATTGACAACATTGTCGAACGTGGTCGTGGTTTTGCCAACCACGAGCACCGTTAATTTCAAGTCCTCTAACTTTTTCACATCCTCGCGATTGGTAATGCTCGCCGCGAGAACCAAATCCGGTTTTAGTGATACGACCTGCTCGTAATTCAGCGGAAACGTTTTGATTTTCTGCAGGTCTTTGACTTTGTCCAGCGGAAAATC
>JACQEA010000376.1 GCA_016200825.1 Chloroflexota bacterium
GCGTATCCAACATCGTTGTGGGACGCGGGTGAAATAATTCCCGACGCGTACGAATTTGATTTAGGAAGCGATGCCGCGCCCACACAAATCGAAATTGGAATGTACTTGGCGCGCGATTTGAAACGCGTGCCGGTGTTCGATGCGCGCGGCGCGGCAATCGGCGATGTGATTGTGATTCGGATTGGAGATTAGAAGTTAGATGTTAGAGGTTGGAGGCGCGAGATTGGAGCTTGGAGATTTGAATGGCGCGTATTCAACTTCCAACATCCAACATCCAATTTCCAATTTCCAATTTCCAATTTCCAACTTCCAACATCCAACATCCAACTTCCACTCTTCCCAATGCAACTCTCGCGCGCGCTTCGGATCAAATCAAAAGAAATTGTCGCGTTCGTCGGCGGCGGCGGAAAAACGACCGCGCTGTTTCGTCTCGCGGAGGAATTGGTCGCGCAAAATAAACGCGTGATCACGACGACGACGACGCGAATTTTTGCCGCGCAAATAAAATTGGCGCCTGCATACCTCACCCTAACCCCCTTGCCCCCTTCCCCTCTCCTAAACAAAATTCAGGAGAGGGGAAGGGGGTTGGGGGAGTGGGGAGAGGTTCTCGCCGCGCTCGCAAAACATCCGCACACTCTAATCATCGGCGCAGAGACCGAAGACGGCAAGGCGCGCGGAATTGCGCCGGAGATGGTGGACGAAATTGCCGCGCTGGAAAATGTGGACGCGCTAATTTATGAAGCGGATGGCGCGCGCATGCGCGCGTTCAAAGCGCCCGCCGATCACGAACCGGTGCTTACGTCTTCAACCACGTTGCTCGTGCCAGTCGTTGGCATCACCGCGCTCGAAAAAAAATTGGACGACGCGCATATTCATCGCGCGGAAATTGTCGCGCGGCTTACGGGTGCGCGATTAGGCGCGCGCGTTACGCCACAGATGATCGCGCGCGTGCTGGCAAGTGAACGCGGTGGATTGAAAAATAAACCGCCGCGCGCGCGCGTCGCGGTGTTGATCAATCAAGTCGAAGACGACGCGCAATTAGAATCCGCGCGCGCGCTCGCGCGATTATTGTTAGGAACGGACGCGATTCGGTGGCGATTGGCGCAGTGCGCCGCGCAGAAAATCCAATCCGCGAAACGCATCGCCGCGTCGCCGCGATTGTCACCGCGGCGGGCGCGGGCGCGCGCCTGCACGGCGCGATCAAACAATTATTAGAATGGCGCGGCGCGACGATGATTGAGAACGCGCTCGAAATTGTCGCGCGCGCGGACGTGAACGAACGCGTTGTGGTGTTGGGCGCGCACGCGGAAAAAATTCGCGCGGTGATAAAACCAGCGCGCGGGAATTGGCGCGTGGTTATGAATTCGGCGTGGGAAGAAGGACACGCGTCGAGTATTCGCGCAGGCTTGAGCGCGCTCGCGCCGAATATAGATGCGGCAATTTTTATCAACGCGGATCAACCGTTTCTCACGCCGCAGGTCATCGACGCGCTTATTCAACGTTATCGCGCAACCGATGCGCCGATTGTGCGCGCGATGTACGCGGGCAAACCTGCTAGTCCCGCGCTCTTTGCGCGCGAATTTTTTTCCGCGCTAGACGCGTTGAAAGGTGAAGAGGGCGGGCGCGCGATCATCGCGCAGAACGCGGAAAAAGTGGAACGCGTCGCGTTTGAGGATGCGCGGTTGGGAATGGATGTGGATACGTTAGAAGAGTACGAGCGCGCGAGAATTGAAAACGGGTATTGACGCGCGACCTGAATTAGATGTAGAATAGCCGTGAGTTCGGCTTGAAATTGGACGGTTTTTCCCCACTTTATATTTGAGGCGCGGATAGGTTATCCACAGTGGGATGTGGATGACGCGTTCAGCATCAGATTGAGAAGGAATTTTTTAGGAATGGGAGGAAAAGAATATTCATGCAGATAAATTATCTTCACAAGTGGGACAAAAATAGAAGAAAAAATCTGCTGTCGCGAAGCAATTAATTCCCGAAAGGGGTTTGAAACTTAATTTTTTGTTCCGTAGCCCCAGCTGTTGCCAGAAGGTCGCGAAGCAATTAATTCCCGAAAGGGGTTTGAAACTGACCAGCAACTGTTCTGTAGTCATTTCTTCCTCCTCGTCGCGACGAATTGAATTCCCGAAAGGGGTTTGAAACCAGAGACCATAGTAATTCACCGCGCACGCGGTTGCCGCTAGTCGCGACGAATTGAATTCCCGAAAGGGGTTTGAAACTTGTCCACGGAGATACGAATCACATAAACCGCAGGCAAGTCGCGACGAATTGAATTCCCGAAAGGGGTTTGAAACAAATCGAAATTGATCTCCGCCGCGGCTCGGTCCCGGAGTCGCGACGAATTGAATTCCCGAAAGGGGTTTGACAACCTAACCCCAACCCCTTCCCTATAGGGAAGGGGCGAGGGGATAGGTCGGCACCAATTCCCAAAAAGAGTTTGAAAACAAAAACCGCCAATTGAAATCGGCGGTTTTGTTTTTTGATTTATCAGATTTTTCCGTACTAATCCGCGTCCAGATTTTCCCGCATTTTGACTCGCCTCTCCCAGCGTGGTAATATCTCCTCTCGATGAATCCGCGCGCAATCGAAAAATTACGCGATCACATTTATCGCCGCTCGCGCGCGCAACGCGTGAAAACGATGCGCGACGCGGCGCGGCTGATTGACTCAGTCGGTTTTTGTTTGCTCTTTGCTTCCGCGCAAGGCATCGAATTGCCCTCGCTGTTTGAAGCGATCAAAGGCAAGCGCGATGTTCACATCGAAGATTGGGACGCGGACTCGGAGCGGTTGTGGGTGTGGAAAAACGATTTGCCCGCCGCGCATCGCGCGTATTATGGCAAAGCGCTCGCGGGCGGCAAACCCGCGTTCATCGCGCGAAAATTTCTCCCGCACTTTCTCGCGCTGCGCGCGCCCGAGAGCATCGAAAAAGAATACGCGCGCGGACGCATCGCGCACGAAGCGAAACGCGTGCACGATGTTTTGCGCGATAA
>JACQEA010000096.1 GCA_016200825.1 Chloroflexota bacterium
ACCAGCACTGCCGCGCCAACTCAGTTCGCCGCGATCACGCGGCTCACGTACGATCCGGGCAACGCGACTCATCCCGCGTGGAGTCCGGACAATCAAACCATCGCGTTCGAGTCTAATCGCGATGGCGCGAATCACATTTACATTATGAACGCGGATGGCACTCATTCTCGCGCGCTCACATTCGGTGCGAACGATGATCGTCATGCGACGTGGATGCCCGATGGTAAAAATATTTTGTACGACTCCTCCGACGACATGCATCAAGATATTTGGATCGTCAACGCGGAGAATGGAAATCGCAAGCAACTCACGCGCGTGAATGGGTTGGCAGATTATGCCGCGCCGAGTCCCGACGGGCAACGCATTGCGTTCTATGTGTACAAAGAAATGACGCTGAATATTTGGTCGGCGCGCGCGGATGGCAGCGATGCAAAACAATTGACGCGCGATTTTGCAAACGGGAAACGGAATGAATCAACCATTTCGTGGGGGCGACCCGCGTGGAGTCCGGATAGTCAATTGATTGCGTACACCGGCGCGGATGGAAAATCCATTTGGTTGATGCGCAGTGACGGCACGGGTGCGCGCGCGATCATCGCCGACGATGAAACGAATCACTTTCCATTTTTCTTGGCGGATGGGCGACTCGCGTTCATCACCGAATATGTTCCACCGCGATATGGCGCGGCATGGACGAATGCGTGGGCGTACGATCTAAAGACCGGCGCGCGCGCCTTATTGCATGAGTATATGTCTATGCAAGAGCCGCTCGCGTGGAATGCCGATATCTCCAAATTACTTTTCGCTTCGCCGCGCAACGGTCGCTTTGATATTTATTTGATTGACACGCGCGCGCCGGGCGGAATCGTCGCGTTGCGCGATAATTTGAACGTATCTTCGGCGCAGTCGGGGGAAGTGAATCGCTGATGCGCGCAGACGAATAAATAAATCGCGCGACGCAAATAAAGTGGCGAGAAGCATAAATAGTTTCTCGCCACTCATCTTGGGGGTGAACGAAGATATATCTCTTCGAGTTTAGCCAGTCCGCTCATCTCTTGCTGTTCTGCGCTTTTACTTTTCTTCTCCGAACTTGGCGATGTCTTCGGGAATTTCTCCTTGTGTAACCTGCGCGTCCTTGCCCTGCACCATCACGCGAATTTCTTCCACCACGTTCGGATTCGCGAGCGTCGTCACATCGCCCACCTCTTTGCGATTCGAAATCGACGCGAGCACGCGGCGCATAATTTTTCCCGAACGCGTCTTGGGCATATCGGGAACAATGTACACATGCTTGGGGCGCGCAATCTTGCCGATCAACTCTTCATTCGCTTTGATCACGCGCGCGCGAATTTCATCGCTCGCGATGATCCCCGGCTTGAGCGCGATGTAGACTTCGGGCACGCGGCCTTTCATTTCATCCATTACCGGCACAACTGCCGCTTCCGCGATTTCAGGAACAGTGAGACATGCGGATTCAATTTCTTTTGTGCCCAAGCGATGCCCCGCGACATTGATCACATCGTCAATGCGTCCCAAAATTCTAAAATATCCATCCGCCGCAAGCAGCGCGCCATCGCCCGCGAGATAGGGCCAATCGCGCCAATTTTTACTCGCGGGATTTTTATTATAGCGCGCGTAATAAGTCTGGACGTAACGCGCGGGATCGCCCCAAATCGTTTGCATGATTCCGGGCCACGGATTGCGAATGCAAATATTTCCGGCGCGCGTCGATCCGGCGGGAACCTCGTCGCCATTTTCGTCGAGAATGACCGGATGAATTCCCGGCGCGCCGGGGCCCGCGCTGCCGGGTTTCATCGCGTCGAGCGCGGGAATTGTCGTGCACAAAAATCCGCCGTTCTCCGTTTGCCACCACGTGTCCGTGATCGCGGCTTGTTTTTTTCCAACTTCATTGTAATACCAACGCCATGCTTCCGGTTCAATCGGCTCGCCGACGGTCGTCATACATTTGAAATGATAATTGTATTTGCGCGGTTCTTCGGGTCCGAGTTTGCGCAACATGCGAATCGAAGTGGGCGCGGTGTGAAAAATATTCACGCGATATTTTTCCGCGATGCGCCACGGTCGACCGGCATCCGGGTACGTTGGCACGCCTTCATAAATTATTCCAGTCGCCGCGCACGCGAGCGGACCGTACACGATGTACGAATGTCCGGTGATCCAACCAATGTCCGCCATGCACCAATACACATCGTCGGGATGAATGTCTTGCACCCATTTCGAAGTTGCGGCGACGTACGCGAGATAACCGCCGGTGCGATGTTGAATGCCTTTTGGTTTTCCGGTCGTGCCGCTCGTGTACATCAAAAACAGCGGCGCTTCCGAATCCATTTTTTCTGGTTCAACTATTTTGTCGCGATAATTTTTCAAAACCTCGTTCACAAAATAATCGCGCCCGTTCACCATCGGCGTTGGCGCGGAATATTTTCCGGGATAACGTTGCCACACCAAAACTTTGTCTACATCCTGTCCCAACTCTTTCGCGGTCTGCACTGCAATATCGGCATTTTGTTTATGATCAATCAGCGCGCCGTTGCGCCAATACGCGTCCATTGTAATTAAAACGCGCGAGCCAGAATCTTGAATGCGCGAGCCGCACGCTTGCCCGGAAAATCCGCCGAACACTTGCGAATGAATTATGCCGAGCCGCGCGCACGCGAGCATCGTGATCGGCAGTTCGGGCGTCATCGGCAAATGAAACGTCACGCGATCCCCCGCGCGCAATCCGCAAAAATCGCGCAAGAGCGCGGCCATTTCATTCACGCGCGTGTACAGTTCTTGATAAGTGATCCGCGTTTCAGTTTCCGTTTCAGGTTCGGGCACAAAAATAAATGCGGGCTTGCTCGCGTATTTCGCGAGATGACGATCCACGCAATTGTACGCCGCGTTGATTTTTCCGCCGGTGAACCATTTCCAAAACGGCGCGTTGCTTCCATCAAAAACCTTTTCATACGGCTCGAACCAATCGAGCATCGCCGCGTACTCGCGAAAGCAATCGGGAAATTTTTCCAGCGCAAAGCGTTCCCGCACGCGCGGATCGTTGAGGTTTGCCTGCGCGACAAGTTGCGCGGCAGGTTGAAAATATTCTTCTTCTTTCCAATGCACCGCGATCTGCGCTTCGCTGACTTCAGTCATTTCTTGGGGTGCGCTTTGGTCTGCCATTCGTTCCCTCCTCGATGAAAGTAATTGGAGTTTGGAGTTTGGATGTTGGATGTTGGAATTTAGGATTCAGGATCTTTCGCTTTGCTCAGGCCAAGTTTTGGAAATTTAAAATTTCCACGCCTCGCCGGTCTCGCCTCTTCCACCCGTGACAAAACGCGTCCCAAACTTTCCAGACTCGCCAGGTTATGTACGGGGAGAAAATCATCTACGTAGGGCAACGCGGCGCGCAGTCCTTGCGTCAGCGGTTGATAATCGGGTGCGCCCAGAAGTGGATTCAGCCAAATCAAACGAAAACAACTTTTCTGCAGACGCTCCATCTCGCGCGATAAAATCGCAACCTCGCCACGATCCCACCCGTCGCTGATGATCAAAACCACCGCGCCCGCGCGCGCGACGCGGCGCAACCAGCGATAATTGAACTCTTTGATTGATTCACCGATGCGCGTGCCGCCGCCCCAATCTTGCACCGCTTTCGTCACCTCACCGACCGCGTCGTCAATGTCCTTGCGCGATAACTGCCGCGTGATACGCGTCAAGCGCGTTCCGAACAAAAACGTTTCTACATGCTCCAACCCATTCGACAGCGTGTGGACGAAATGCAAAATCATCCGCGTATAACGTTCCATCGAGCCGCTGATGTCGCACAGGACGACGAGGGTGCGCGGCTTGCGTTTGCTTTGCTTCCATGCGAGTTGCAAAAATTCGCCGCCGTATTTCAAATTGCGGCGGACGACGCGGCGCAGATCGAGGTGGGTGCCATGCCGCACCGGAATTTTTCGCCGCGTCGCGCGCGTGCCGACGCGCCACGTCATTTGCGCGAGCATTTGTTTTGCCGCTTGAACTTCTTCCCACGAATACGCTTCGAAATCTTTTTGGCGCAATACTTCGACCGCGCTGTAGGTTTGCTGAACGTCCAGAATCATCCGCTCGGTTTGCGGCGCGCGCTTGATTTCTTCCGCCGTTTCGTCAAAGGGAATTTCGCGGAACGACGCGTTGGGAAAGCGCACGCGTTTGGGACGCAACGCGGAAATCGGTTCCACCGGCATCAAGAGTGGAGCCAGCCGATGGGATTGCCAAAAGAGTTTGAACGCGAGATCGAACAGCGCGAGATCCGCGCGGCGATGACAGAAGAGCGCGCGCGCGGCAAAATAGAAATCGTCTCTGCGCCCAATGTTCACATGCTCCAGCGCCGCCGCAAGATCAATCACCTGCCCAGGCCCCACATCCAAGCCGACGATGCGAAGCAGTCGCGAAAAGAGAACGAGGTTTTTGAGAAGCAAGCCGTGATTCACAGGAATAAATCCACCGCCAAGTCGCAAAGACGCAAAGAATATTTTTTTCTTCGCGCCTTGGCGGTTCAGCTTTTTCTAACGCGCTCCACCAACTCGCGCGCCACCGCGCCTTGCACTTTGGTCACGTCATCTTGATATTTCAACAGCGCGCCGAGCGTTTCGTTGACGACGTTCTCGCTCAAATCCTGCTGATCCAGCGCCACCAGCGCGGCTGACCAATCGAGAGTTTCCGCGACGCCGGGCATTTTGTACAACTCCATCCGTCGCAGTTCTTGCACAAAGCGCACGATCTGTTGCGCGAGACGATCGGGTGCATCAGGCACTTTGGTTAGAACAATGCGATATTCTTTTTCGAAATTTGGAAAATCAATCCAATGGTAGAGACAGCGGCGTTTCAATGCGTCGTGAATTTCGCGCGTGCGGTTGGAGGTAACGACGGTGACTGGTGCGTGCGCGGCTTTCAGCGTTCCAATTTCGGGAATCGTGATTTGCCAATCCGAAAGTAGTTCAAGCAGGTACGCTTCGAATTCTTCGTCGCTCCGGTCAATCTCGTCAATCAACAATACCGGCGCGCGCGGTAGATTGTCTTCAATCGCCTGCAAGAGCGGCCGCTTGAGCAAAAATTGTGGCGAGAAAATTTCGCGCCGCGCTTCCTCGCGTCCGACGCCGGTCGCTTCCATCAAGCGGATGTGTAGCATCTGTTGCGAATAATTCCACTCGTACACCGCCGTATTCACGTCCAGCCCTTCGTAGCATTGCAAACGAATGAGGCGCGCGTCCAGGATCGCGGCGAGCGTTTTGGCGACTTGAGTTTTGCCCACGCCCGCTTCGCCTTCCAAAAAAAGCGGCTTGTTCAATTTCAGCCCGAGAAAAATTGTCGTGGCCAATCCGCGATCGCTGATGTATTGATGCTGTTCGAGCGCGCGGATAACATCGTCAATGGATTGGAGCATCACACTCCTGCCAATTGAAGATTAGCAATTGCCATCAGCATCGTCCGGCTACGTGCGACGCATCCTTGCCCTGAACGAGGCGAAGGGGCTTGGTGCGTCGCACGTATGCTCAAACCCTTCAACTTTACTTTGCTCTCTCCACTGCCGCCTTCATCGCGCGCTCTGTCATCACACTCACCAGATGCGCGCGATACTCCGCGCTCGCGTGAATGTCACTCAAGCAGTCCATGCCATCGGATGAATGCGCGGCGGCGGCTTTGATTGCCGCGTCGTCCGGCTTTTTACCCTCCAACGCTTTTTCTGCCGCGCGCGCGCGCGTTGCGTTCGCACACGCGCCCGTGACGCCAATGCTTGCTTTCTCGACGTTTCGATTCGCATCGAGTTTCACCCACGCGCACACACCAACGATGGCAAAGCGCGATGCCGGTTGCGCGAATTTCACGTATGCACATCCACTGCTCGGTTGATGCGCGGGAATCTTGATTTGTGTCAGGACTTCGTTCGGTTTTAGTGCGGTCGTCAGCGCGCCCTTGAAGAAATCGCCGGCTTTGATTTTGCGCGCGCCTTTCGCGCCCACGGCTGTAAATTCCGCGCCCACCGCGAGCATCACCGCCGGATAATCCGCCGCGGGATCTGCATGCGCTAAACTTCCGCCGATCGTACCGCGATTCCGGACCTGCCAATCACCGATCGCCGCCGCCGCTTCGGAAATCGCCGGACAGTGATTACGAATCGCGTCCGACGCGGCAATGGTCGCGTGCGTCGTCAGCGCGCCAATCGTCGTTCCGCTCTTGGCGGATTTGATGCCCGCCAGCGTTTTGATTTTGCCAACGTCCACCAACGCAGACGGTTCGGCGAGCCGCAATTTCATCGCCGGTAAAAGCGAATGTCCGCCCGCGAGAATTTTCGCGTTTTTATTTTTCGCGAGCAGTGTCACCGCTTCTTTTACAGACTTGGGCGCATAGTATTCAAATTTGGCTGGAAACATGTTTGCTCCTTGTCAGGTAGTCCGGTAGTCAGTTAGTCAAATAGTCGGATGGTCAGAAGCACTTGACTATCGGACTATTCGACTATTTGACGACGCGACTATGCATTGCGCGCCACACCTTTTCGCTCGTGAGCGGCAGATCAATGTGCTTGACGCCGAACGGTTTCAGCGCGTCGATCACCGCGTTCGCGACTGCCGGCGTGGATGCGATCGTACCGGTTTCGCCCGCGCCTTTCGCGCCGAGTGGATTGACCGGCGACGGTGTTTCGATGCGCGCGTTTTCGTACAACGGCAAGTTTGATGCGATCGGCATCGCGTAATCCATAAATGAACCGGAAAGCAGTTGCCCATTCTCGTCGTACACCGTGTTCTCCCACAACGCTTGCCCCACCCCTTGCGCGACGCCGCCGTGCAATTGACCATCCACGATCATCGGATTGATCACTTTGCCGACATCGTCCACCGCCGCGTAGCGTGTTAGATCCACTTTGCCAGTGTCCGGATCAACTTCTACCACCGCGAGATGCGCGCCCGCAGGAAATGTGAAATTCGCCGGATTGAAAAACGCGCTCGCTTCGAGTCCGAGTTCGACATCCGCCGGCACTTTGCGCGGCCAATGCGCTTCCAGCGCGACTTCGCCAAACGAAACGGCTTTGGACGGCGAACCTTGCACGAAATACTTGCCGCCCTCGAACACCACGTCCGCTTCCGCCGCTTCGAGCATATGCGTCGCGAGTTTTTTGCCGCGTTCGATCACGCGTTGGGTCGCGATATAAACCGCCGCGCCACCGACCGGCTGACTGCGACTGCCGTACGTCCCCGCGCCGAACGGAACTTTGTCCGTATCACCGTGCATGACTTCGACATCTTCCACGTTCAAGCCCAGTTGATCCGCGACGATTTGCGCGAAAGTTGTTTCGTGTCCTTGCCCGTGCGAGTGCGAGCCGGTCATCACTTGTACTTTGCCGGTCGGCATCACGCGCACGAGCGCGCTTTCAACCAACGCCGCACCCGCGCCCAGCGAGACCGCAACTTGCGCCGGCGCCGCGCCGGTGATTTCGACATAGGTGCTCAGACCAATGCCGATGTACTTCCCTTGTTTGCGCGCGGCTTGTTGCTCTCGGCGCAATTTCGGGTAATCCACCATCTTGAGCAATTTTTCCAATTCCGCCGGATAGTCGCCGCTGTCATACACGTACGCCATACAGGTTTTGTAATTCTCTTTGAACGCCGGAATCAAATTCTTTTTGCGCACATCCGCCGGATCCATCTCCACCGCGCCCGCGACCAAATCCACCGCGCGCTCTAACAAGTACGTCGCCTCGGGTCGCCCGGCGCCGCGATACGCATCCACCGGCGTCGTGTTCGTGTATGTGCCCCATACTTCGCAAAAAACATTCTCGATTGTGTAGGGACCTTGCAACATGGGCGCGTACAAAAAAGTTGGAATCAGCGGCGCAAAAGTGGAGAGATACGCGCCTTGATTCGCCCACGTTTTCACTTTGAGCGCGGTGATCGTACCGTCCTTTTTGTAGCCGACCTCCACGTCGCTGATGTGATCGCGACCGTGAGTCGTCGCTTTGAAATTCTCGGAGCGCTCTTCCGTCCATTTCACTGGGCGTCCCAGCGTCTTGGACGCCAAGTACGCGACGATTTCATCCGCGTACAGATAAATCTTGCTCCCAAAGCCGCCGCCCACATCCGGCGCGACGACGCGCGTTTTGTGTTCGGGATGACCGGTCGTCAAGGCAAACAGCACGCGGATGATGTGCGGATTCTGATTTGTGTTGTAGAGCGTGAATTGTCCGGTCGCCGGCTCATAATGCGCGACTGCCGCGCGCGGCTCCATCGCGTTAGGAACGAGCCGTTGATTGAGAATGCGTTGTTTGATCACGCCGTCCGCGCTTTTGAGCGCGGCATCCGCATCGCCCCCGCCAATCTTGAAATAAAACGCGACATTGTTTGCGGCTTCCGCGTGGACTTGGGGCGCGCCTTGCGTTGCCTTTTCGCCATCTACATTCGCGGGCAGCGGTTCATAGTCCACGTCAATCAAATCGAGCGCGTCCTTTGCCGTCGCGCGATCTTCCGCGACGACCGCCGCGACGCCATCGCCGACGTAACGCACGGTGTCAATCGCGAGCGCGGGATGCGGACCAATTTTTATCTCCGGCAAAAGCCAGCCGACCGGAAGTGGATTGATGCCCGCGTCTTTTAAATCTTTTCCGGTGAACACCGCCAACACGCCGGCGAGTTTTTTCGCTTTCGACGCGTCAATGCTCTTGATGCGCGCGTGCGCGTGCGGACTGCGGAGAATTGCCATATACGCCATGTGCGGCAATGTCATATTGTCGGTGTATTTGCCGTTCCCCGTAATCAGTCGCGGATCCTCGCGTCGCTTGACGGTTGAGCCGATTATTTGGGTTGCCATTGTTAGTCTCCTAGTCTGGTGGTCTAATAGTCTACTCGTCCGATAGTCTGGTAGCCGAATGGTCTGACTGCGAGACTATAAAACTATACGACTAAAAGACTACGCGACTACTTCCCCGCCGCCGCTTGAATAGATTTCACAATATTGTGATACCCGGTGCAACGACAAATATTTCCATCCAACGCGTGACGGATTTCTGCTTCACTTGGATTCGCGTTACGCGAGAGCAAATCCACCGCCGTCATAATCATGCCACTCGTGCAAAAGCCGCACTGCAAACCGTGATTGTCCCAAAACGCTTGCTGAAGCGGATGATACGCGCCATTTTTTTGCAGACCCTCGATCGTCGTTACTTGCGCGCCGTCCGCTTGCAACGCGAGGACATTGCACGATTTGACCGCCGCGCCATCCATTAACACGGTGCACGCGCCGCATTGCGTCGTATCGCAACCGACGTTCGTGCCGGTGAGCCCGAGCGTATCGCGCAAAAAATGCACGAGCAATGTGCGCGTCTCTACATCGGCGCGCTGGGTCTTTCCATTGACGGTGATTTGGACTTGGGCCATTTCGTTTCACCTCCTTTCTATAAAATGAAAAACAAAAAAGACAGACGCATACACG
>JACQEA010000322.1 GCA_016200825.1 Chloroflexota bacterium
GTGATTGTCGTGGCGTTGCCGGCGGAAACAAGTTTATAAGTGCCGGTTGGACGCGCGGGACCCGCAATCACTTTGAATTGGATTGATTTGTTCGGCACACATTCTGTAATTTCGTAATCGCAATCAATTCTACCGGCGGGACTTTGGGAAATTTGTTTGAATATTGTGCCCACTGCATCGGGCTGGTTGGTTAATCGCTGAATAGAGACACAAACGGGACGCCATTTAGGATTGTTATCGCCGTCGAGAACGAAATTGAAAACGTCTTTGACCGAACGATTGATCGTGACTTGAAATTCTGCGTGCGCCATTTGGATACTCCTTTCATGAAAGTATAACGTGAAACATGAAATTTGCAAACGGAGTTTCAAACTTGAATCGAAAAAAAATCAGCGCGGTCACGATCGCGATTTTTTCCGCGCTTGCCGCGTGCAGTTCGCCTGCCGCGCCGGACATTGGCGCGATTCAAACGCAAGCCGCGCAACAAATTTTCGCGACGTTAACCGCGCAAGCGCCGACCGTACCCCCAGCCGCGACGCCCGCCCAAACTCTCGCGCCAAAAGTGGAACCAACGCGCGCCGCGCCGCCAACAGTTACGCCGCAACCCACTTCGAGTTTACCGTCCGCGTTCAAAAAATTTACAAGCGATGTGCAAGTTAGTATTGACGGCGCGTTCATCGTTTTGAAATCGAACGGCGTGCCGAATCACAAGAGTCCGTACTTTGATCGCGCCGATCCGCGCTATGAAGCGTACAACGGAACGAATCCGCGCTTTCGCGCCGCGGCGAATACGATTCGCGAACAAAATTTGGAATTGCGAATTCCACTCAATCCGCGCAAAGCTGATGCGCCATCGCGCACGTTAGGCGGTCCGATCGGCATGGCGTTGAACGGCGTCGCGATCTTTAATCAGTACGCCGCGGGCAATCAACCCTTGACCGATGAAATCAATGGCTTTGATCAATACAATGGACATCCGCAACAAGAAGGCATGTATCATTATCACGTCGAGCCGTTGTATCTGACGAAAAATTTTGGCAAGGACGCGCTCGTTGGATTTTTGCTGGATGGATTTCCGTTGTATGGTCCGGTTGAAAATGGAAAAACGTTGACGAGCGCGGATTTAGATGCGTTTCACGGACACGCGCACGCGACTGCGGATTATCCGCAGGGCATTTTTCATTATCATACTACCGCCGATGCGCCGTACATCAATGGAAATAATTACTACGGAAATCCGGGAAGATGGGTTGGCGCACCCGGCGGACAAGGTCAGCCGCCGCAAGGACAACCGCAACCCAAAGACTCGCCGCCGCCGCGACCGTAAGTCGCGCGCGCGGAAGTGAGAGAGACGCGGAGAAAGATTTTCCCGCGAATAACACGAAGTGGCGGGTCTAGCCACCTGACACTTTGTGCGTTCGGATTAATTGGAAACTGATTCACACAGATTTTCCCTGATTTTTTTGGTCATCTGTGTTTGTCAGTGTTCGTCAGTGTCCCATTTGAGAAACTGTCAGGTGACTAGGTGGAGGGTGAGAAAAAATGAAACCAACTTCTGTTGACGCGTACGTGAAAACCTTGCCGAAAGAACACGCGGCGATTCTCAAAACATTGCGCGCGCTGATCAAAAAAACCGCGCCGCACGCGACCGAAGCGTTCAAGTGGGCGCAACCCGTGTACGAAAAGAATGGTCCCGCAATTTGGATCAAGGCGTACACGAGTTACGTGAACATTGGCTTTTGGCGCGGCGCGGATATTCAAGACGCGCACGGACTGTTGATCGGCGAAGGACAAAAGATGAAGCACGTGAAACTCGAATCGGTCAAGGACATCAACGCGCGCGCGCTCGCAGATTATATTCAACAAGCGATCCACTTGAACGAAACGCGTGGCGATCCAACGCGGCGGAAGAAATAAGCCAGCCTTACTGACCGATATGCGTTGCGCGACCTTCGGGTACGTTCGGCAACGTGTCGAGAAGAACGGAGACAAGCGGAATCAAATCCGCGAGACGATTGGTACGCGCGTGGAGAATGATCACTCGTAATTTGAACTGGGGGACGTTTTGTTGAAACGCAAGATTGCGGTCAACGGTGATAAATGCGTCAAACTCTTTTTCAGCCAGCGAAAGTAATTCGCCATTCCGAATACCCGCCCAGCCCATTTGCGGAACCGTACGAACTGCATGCCCGCGTAATTCTCGCGCGAGCCGCTGATCGACGCATTCATCCAGTAGCAAGTTCACTTGGCGAGTTCGACCATACGATCTTTGGCTTGTTCAAGAAACGCGATCACTTGCTCGCGCTGAACCGTCGGAAAGCCGTTGAGAAAATCATCAATCGTCTCGCCCGCTTCGATATAATCCAGCAAGGTCTGAACGGGAACGCGCGTGCCAACGAAAACAGGTGCGCCGCCCATTACATCCGGCAAAGACGAGATGACTTTAGTTTGGTCTTTCATAACGTTATTATAAACCATAGTTCGGTTGGTTGTAAACACGCGGCGATCCGACGCGGCGGAAGAAATAGAAACAATTACTCGCCACAGAATCACACAAAAGGACACAGAAAATTTTTCCGCGTTCATCCGCGTCGAATGAATTTTCTTTGCGCCCTTTGCGTTCCCATTCGCTTCGCTCAGGGCATGCTTTGCGGTGAAATATTTTTTCGGAGTCTAGCGAATTGAAATCATCAGCACGCGTCGTCATCATCGGCGGCGGCATCGCGGGATGCAGTCTCGCGTATCATCTCACCAACGTTCACGGTTGGAACGATGTGGTGTTGCTCGACAAAGGCCAACTCACGAGCGGCTCGACGTGGCACGCGGCGGGCATCGTCACCGTTTTTCACACCTCGCCATCGCTGATGCGAATGCGAAAATATTCGATGGACTTGTACAAAAAATTGCAGGCGGACGGCGGCGATCAAGTAGGTTGGCGAACCGTCGGGAGTTTGCGCGTTGCATCCACGCCCGATCATTTCAAATTTCTGCAACGCCAAGTTTCGCAAGGCAAAGCAATCGGACTCGATCTCGAAATCATTTCGCCTGACGAATCGCTACGACACTATCCATTGATGTCGCGCGAAAATCTTTTCGGCGCGATGTATTTGCCAGGCGATGGCTATCTCGATCCGAGCGGCGTAACGTACGAACTCGCCAAACGCGCGAAAGAAAAAGGCGCGACGATGTACACCGATACCCGCGTCACGGGCATCACGCTCGACGCGAAACGAAACGTTCGCGCGATCCAAACCCGGCGCGATGGTTGGAATAAATCTACCAATGACGCCGCTCACACATCAACATCTCGCGACAAAAATTACAAATTACAAATTACCAAAAGGAACTCCCGTTCTCCGCGATCCCGCGAATTTAGTTTACATTCGCGAAGAGCAAGGCGGATTTCTGATCGGTGGATTCGAAGTGAATCCCGTCGCGCATTTCACCGATGGCGCGCCATGGGATTTCACGCAAAAACTTTTTCCGCCCGATTGGGAATTGTTCGACCCGATTTTGCAAGGCGCGATCAAGCGCGTGCCGATCATCGAGAAAGCGGAAGCGATCAAACTTGTCAACGGACCCGAAGCGATCACGCCCGACAGTCGTCCACTGCTCGGACCCGTGGTGGGCGTGCGCGGATTTTTTGTCGCGGCGGGATTGTCGCATACAGGTTTTGGCGGCGGCGGCGCGATCGGGCAGATCGTCGCGGAATGGATTGTCGAAGGCGAGCCGTCGCAAGACACGCACGAGTACAACGTGCGCCGCTTTGGCGAAATTTATCGCGATGCAAATGTTACCGCCGAGCGCGCGAAGGAATCGTACAAATATTATTATTTCTTGCGCTTTCCGCACGACGAGAACGAATCCGCGCGACCACTGCATCGCAATCCGCTCGACGCGCGCTTGAAAGAACTCGGCGCGGTGTTTGGAGAAAAAAATGGATTCGAGCGCGTGAATTATTTTGATCGCGGCGCGGGATCGCGGCGAATGGGCGCAGACCAGCGCGCGTGGGGCTGGGGCAAGCCCGCGTTCTTCGAGCAAGTCGGCGAAGAACATCGCGCGGTGCGCGAGCGCGTTGGAATTTTCGAGATGAGTTCGTTCGGAAAAATTGACGTGCAAGGCAAAGGCGCGCTCGCGTTGTTGCAAAAATTGTGCGACAGCAATTTGGACAAACCCGTCGGTCGCGTGGTATATACTCAATTCCTAAACGCGCGCGGCGGCATCGAATCCGATTTGACGATCACGCGCCTCGCGAACGATCATTTCCGCGTGACGACGGGCAGTGCGTTTGTGTCGCGCGATTTGGGTTGGATTCAGATGCATCTGCCCGAAGAAAATTCCGTAGAAGTGAAAGATGTGACGACCGAGTACGCGTGCATTGGAATGTGGGGACCGTTCTCACGAATGGTACTGCGACAAGTCACGAAGGACGATGTCAGCAACGAAACATTTCCTTACATGACTGCTAAACGGTTACGAATAAACGAATGTGAGATTCTTGCGCAACGCGTAACGTACGTTGGAGAATTGGGTTGGGAAATTTATATGCGATCCGACGATGCGCCAAAAGTTTTCGATGCGCTGATGCGCGCGGGAAAAGAATTCGGCATCACGCCGTGCGGCTACAAAGCGCTCGAATCATTGCGACTCGAAAAGAGTTATCGCTATTGGACAACGGACATTACGCCCGCGGACAATCCGTACGAAGCAGGTTTGGGTTTCTGCGTACATTTGAATAAAGACAACTTCATCGGACGCGACGCATTGATGAAAATAAAAACTGAAGGCGCGCAACGAAAACTCACTACACTTACGATGGACGGCAGCGCGAGTATCTACGGCGGCGAAGCGATTTCAATGAATGGCACGGTCGTCGGACGTTTACGCAGTGGCGGCTATGGTTACACGGTTGGGAAAAATATCGGTTTGGCGTATCTGCCGATGGAGTTGACAAAAGAGGGAACCGAGTTGAGTGTGGAAGTTTTTGGCGAAAAAATTTCCGCGCGTGTGGACGCGGATGTGTTGTATGATGCGGAGGGAAAACGCATCAAGGCGTGATTTCGCTAGTTCGCCAGCGAATAAATTCGCTGTCTCATCAATCGCAAAATCGGCTAAAGCCGATCGCGCGCTAGCCGATTCATTCTGATATTTGAAAATTCAAATGCCCAAGACAAAACCATTAGACGAAATCGGACGACTTGATGGCGAACTTTCTCAACACTTCAAAGAGAAGCTAATTGTTCAGAGTTCGCTGAGTCGTTCGATCGTTAGTTTTCAATCTAACAAAAAGCGTCCTGTTTTTCGGTGGTACAAATTCAAAGAAGCGTTCTCCGCTCCTTTGATTGAGTACCTATTTACGAAATACGAAATTCCAAAAGGCAGGATTCTAGATCCTTTTGCGGGCAGCGGCACGTCACTTTTTGTCGCCAGTGAAGCTGGATCGAGCGCCGACGGAATCGAATTGCTTCCAATCGGTCAGCAAATCATTGCGACGAAAAAACTATTGGATTCCGAATTTGCGCCTGACAATGTTGCGGCTCTAAAACGTTGGTCGCGCGAAAAACCATGGAAGCAATCCGAACAAAGAATTTCATTGTTCGAGTTGCGAATTACGAAAGGCGCTTATCCAGAAC
>JACQEA010000326.1 GCA_016200825.1 Chloroflexota bacterium
CGGCTTTGGCGGCGCGGTGTTGCTCGGTCCGCCAAATACAGATGGCGCGAACACCGTCGCGGCGGAACGCGCGTATCCGGATTTTGTTTTTCCATTTGCGTACGCCGTTTTCAGCACACGTTCGGATCAACAGCAAGTAATCGCCTCGCTGGAATCGCAACTTGATAAAGGCCGACGCGGCATTGGTGAAATTTCGATGCGACACGCGTCGGGCGCGAATATTCCGGGCAACGATTATCCAGCCGATGGTCCGATCGCGCTCGCTGTGTACGAACTCGCAGCCAAACGACGCGTGCCGGTGCTAATCCATCACGAGTTTGAATACGCGTCCGAAATCGAAAATGCGCTGAAGAAAAACGCGAACGTCACTTTGATTTGGGCGCATATGGGCGATGGTCCATCTTCGCTCGTGCGCGATATGCTGAAGAAATATCCGAACCTCTATGTGGATATTTCCTCGCGCAATTCCACTTATCATCGCCGGCTTTCCATAGAAGAACAATCCATCACCAATAGCGACGGCACGATCAAGGGTGACTGGAAATCGTTGTTTGAAGATTATTCTGACCGCGTCTTGTTCGGCACCGACATTAATATGGACAAACACACGTTGACCGATCAATTGGCGGACTATTATCAAAAAACGTTCGCGCAACTGTTGCGCGCGACTGCGGAAAAAATCGCGTACAAAAATATTCGCAAGCTGATCGGGTTGCCGTGAGGAGGGAGAGATGATGCGCCACTATTTCCTTATAGTGATCATTTTTGTGATGTCTGCCTGCGCGCCCTCAGCCGTGCCAGTTGAATCAACTCCAACTCCACAATCCGCGCCCAAGATAACGCCGCAACAAAAAATCGCGCCGACGCAAGCGCCTGAACGTACTGCAACAACTGCCCCGCCCGCGCCGACGCGCGCAATCGCGAGCACGCCAACGCGCGCCGCGACGCTCGCACTATACGACGCGCATTTGCATCAAGTGGTTTCACTCGCACAACCGGCGTTGATCGCGAATTTGAAGCAGTATGGAGTTGAAGGCGCACTGCTTCTCGGCGCGCACGATACCGACGCGGCGGACGCGCCATTTGATAAAGCGAACGCGAGTTTTCTGATGAACTTTGTTGGATTGCCTACCGATGCGCGCACGAAAAAAGGATTGTTCACGGATCAAACCGCCGCGTTAATTGAACAAGAATTGAATAAATCCGGCGCGCGTGGCATTGGCGAAATTTCGTTGCGGCTGACGACGAATCCGAATCTCGGCAACGCGTACCCAGCCGACGGTCCCGTCGCGCTTGCGATTTATGATCTTGCCGCGAAACACAAGGTGCCGGTGACGGTGCATGTCAATTCCACTTTTAGCGCGGAATTGGAACGCGGCGCGGATCATAATAAAAGCGCGATCATTATTTGGGCGCACGTCGGCGATGGTCAACCGGCGCAAGTGGGCGACGTTTTGCGCAAACACGCGAACCTCTACGCGGATTTGTCCGGTCGAAATCCTTATATGCAACGCGGTTATGCAATTGCCGATCAACAACTCACCAACGCCGATGGCTCACTCAAGAGCGATTGGAAAAGTTTGCTCGAGGAATTCGCGGATCGAATTTTGTTCGGTACGGATATTTCCAGTGACCGTTATCCGGATTTGAATTTGCTCTTCACCTATTACCGGAGTGTCCTCGCGCAAATTACGCCGGACGCGGCGGAGAAAATCGCGAACAAAAATGTCAAAAGAATTCTGGGAGTGAAATAATTCGCGCGCGGGCGCAAGGATCAAAGGGAGAACCATGTGCCATTTCAATTGGATTGGTCCAAGTCTGTTCGTTTTCTTCATCGCGTGCTCACCATTGTCTTCTCCGCCAACCGCGTCGCCGGCGACACCAGCCCCCAAGCGCGATGCCGGCCCACGCGCAGCTGAAACGAGTGAACCCACGCGCGCGAATCCTTCACCGCAGCGGATCCAGAACACGCCGACCGCGTCGCCAACCGAATCAAAAGTTTCCGCAGACTCACTGCCACTCTTTGACGCGCATCTGCATTACATCGAAGGGATGACCTTAACGGAACTCGCCGCGCTTTTGAAAAAAGAAGGGTACAGCGGAACGGTTTTATTCAGTCTGCCTTCCAACGCGGCGAATGAACTAGGCGCCGTTGAAAAGCAACAGCCCAATTTTGTTTTTCCGTTCGCACAATTCGCGATCAAAACCGGTTCGAATGCGAACCAAGTGGTCAGCGCGTTGGAAAAGCAATTGGACGCGAACCAATGGAAAGGGCTTGGCGAAGAATCGTTGCGGCATACAGCAGGTGCCGGCATTTCCGGCAACGATTATCCGGCCGATGGTCCGGTGGCGCTTGCCGTGTACGAACTTTCCGCGCGGCGGAAGGTGCCGGTGACGGTGCACATCGAAAATCCGTACACGGCCGAATTGGATCGCGCGCTGACATCGCAGAAAGATGCGGTTGTGATCTGGGCGCATTTGGGTGATGCGCCGCCGGCGACCATTCGCGACATGCTCAAAAAACATCCGAAACTTTATGTGGATATTTCCGCGCGCAATCCGTTTTGGAAACGGATTGACACGTTGGAAGAACAATCCCTCGCGAACGCCGATGGGACGATCAAAAGCGATTGGAAAGCCGTCTTTGAGGAATTTTCCGACCGCGTTTTGTTTGGAACAGACTTGAACGCGCAAAGAATTAAGGATTTGAACAAGATTACTCAGTATTATCGTCCTCTGTTCAAACAATTGACTCTGGCGACGGCAGAAAAAATCGCTTCAAAGAATATCAAGCAGCTGTTAGGAATCAAATAGAGTTGCAAGTTACAGGGTTAAGGTTGAAACTGAACCTTGCAATCCAAGACCTGAAACAATGAACCCAGACATTCTTTCTCCTATTCTCGCGCGCTGGAAATCCGCCGCGCGTTCTGGTTTGCTTCCCGCGTTCATTGACGCGCAAGCAGAATTTGGTTGGCTCACGCGCGAAACAATCGCGGAAGTTGCGCGTGGATTGAACGTGCCGCTCGCGGACGCGTACGGCGTCGCGGATTTTTACGCGCATTTGTACACCACGCCGATGGGCAAAACGAAAATCCGCGTGTGCGATGACGCGATCTGTTTTTTGGCGGGCAGTGAAAAAATTTGCGCCGCGCTCGAAACGAAATTGCAAATCCGCGTCGGCGAAACCACTGCGGATGGCGCAATCAGTTTGGAACGCGTGCCGTGTCTTGGGCAATGTGATCGCGCGCCGGTGGCGATGGTGAACGAATCGGTGTTTGAAAATCTGGACGCGCAAAATATTAGCGCGTTATTCGATCCGATTGAGGCGCATAATTCTCAAGCAACCGTCGGCGCGGGTCCAATTCTGCTCAAAAATATTTCTGCTTTAAATTATTCAACCCTCGATTCTTATCTCGCGATTGACGGCTATGCCGCGCTTGATAAAGCGCTGGAACAACTTTCACCCGCGCAGATTATCGCGAAAATAAAAGCGTCGGGATTAGTAGGGCGCGGCGGCGCGGCGTTTCCAACCGGAATAAAATGGGAACTCGCGGCGAAATCAATTGCCAATTTTGCTGGTGCGTCTGTCATTGCGAGTACGTTCGCTTCGCTCAGTGTAAACTCCGCGAAGCAATCTCCAAGTGACATGGGGATTGCTTCGTCGCAAAAACCACTCCTCGCAATGACAGACCCTCTTGATTGGCGTTCCTCGCCCGGCTATGTGGTCTGCAACGCGGACGAAAGCGAGACCGGCACATTCAAAGATCGCGTGCTGATCGAACGCAATCCATTTGCCGTTATCGAAGCGCTGACGATTTGCGCGTACGCGATTGGCGCGCGTTACGGCTACATTTATCTGCGCGGCGAATATCCGCGCGCCTGCGAGCGTTTGCAAAACGCTTTGAACGAAGCGCGCGCGAGAAATTTTCTCGGCGAAAAAATTCGCGGCACAAATTTTTCGTTCGAGATCGAACTGCGCCGCGGCGCGGGCGCGTACGTGTGCGGCGAAGAGACCGCGTTGTTCGAATCGCTGGAAGGCAAACGCGGCGAACCGCGCGCGAAACCGCCGTTTCCAACCGATCACGGTTTATTTGGCAAACCGACTGTCATCAACAATGTTGAAACGCTCGCGAATATTCCGTTCATCGTGCTGAACGGCGCGAGCGCGTATCGAAAATTCGGGACCGAAAAATCGCCGGGCACGCGCGTCGTGTGTGTGAGCGGCGCGGTGGAAAAGCCCGGCGTGTACGAAATTGAGATGGGAGCGCCGCTAAAAAAATTATTGTTTGAAACTTGCGGCGGTTTGCGCGCGAATCGAAAATTGCAAACCATTTTGATCGGCGGCGCGGCGGGAGTTTTCCTAACGCCACAGGAAATAGATGTCGCGCTCGATTTTCAATCGCTCAACGCAATCGGCGCGACGTTTGGCTCGGGCGCGATCATGGTGTTTGACGACACCGCGAATTTGTGGGGCGTGGTGTATCGGCTCGCACGATTTTTCAAAGATGAATCATGCGGCAAATGTTTTCCATGTCAGTTAGGCACGCAACGACAATTTGAAGTGATCGCGCGAATGGCGCGCGGACAAGCGCGCGCAGACGATCCCGTGCGTTTGCGCGAACTGGGCGCGGTGATGCGCGATGCGTCGCTGTGCGGTTTGGGGCAGACGGCGGCGAGTGCGATTATTTCCGCGTTCGATAAAAAATTAGTTTAACCGCAGAGAACATAGAGAAAAATTGTAAAACGTATTGCGTAATTCGTAATGTTATCAAAACGAGTCTTGGGCGCGAGTTACAATGTCATGCTGAGTGAAACGAAGCATCTTGTTGACGCGCAAGCAAAACAACTTTTGAATGAAAAATCGAATGAGAAGCAAGAGCCGTCTGCACTCTAATAGCAAGCCCACTTGTCCCGCGTGCAAAAATGAAATGGAATTTTCAACGGACTTTTATAAAACGCGCGGATACAAAGGGTGGTGAGTTTTTTGAGCAATCAAAAATGACTGTAAACATTCCGGCATTCTGGGAAGAAATTTATCAGAATGGCCGCGCCGGATGGGACCTCGGCGGAGCGACGCCGATCTTCAAGCGTTTGCTTGATTCGGGAAAATTCGCGCCGGGAAAAATCATCGTGCTCGGCGCGGGGCGAGGCCACGACGCGCGCGAATTCGCGCGCCGCGGCTTTGCGGTTACGGCAGTGGATTTTTCTTTAGAAGCCGTTCGCGATATGCGGGCGCGGGATGATCCCAAAATTCCGGTCGCGATTTTACAGCATGATATTTTTGATCTGCCGCGCGCGCTGAATGGCATCTTTGATTACGTCCTTGAATATACTTGTTTTTGCGCGATCGATCCGAAACGCCGAGGAGAATACGCGGATGTCGTCGCGCGCTTGCTCAAGCCCGGCGGAAAGTACATCGCGCTCGCGTTTCCATTGGATCGGCACGACGGTGGTCCGCCATTCAGCGTAACGGCGGAAGAAATCTTGAAGCTTTTTCAGGCGCGTGATTTTCAAATCTTGCGGCGCGAAATTCCAAGCGATTCTGTTTCACAGCGAAAGGGGCTTGAGGAGTTATTGATTTTGGAGAAAAAAATCATTTACGAATTACGCGAATAATGCGAATGAGTACCATGTAATAGACAATGAACAACCACCCCACAGGCACCGTTACCTTTCTCTTCACCGACATCGAAGGCAGCACGCAACTCTGGGAACATCACCACGAGTGGATGGAACGCGCGCACAAAACGCAAGAACGCATTCTGCGCGACGCGGTCGCGCGGCACAACGGGTACGCGTACAAAATGATCGGCGACGCGTTCCAAATCGCGTTTGCCACCGCGCGCGACGCGTTGGACGCGGCAATTGACGCGCAACGAGCGCTATTGGAAGTTGGAAATTGGAAGTTAGATGTTAGAAATGCCGCGTCTAACTTCCAATCTCTAACTTCTAATCTCCAATTGCGCGTCCGCATGGCATTGCACACCGGCGTCACCGAAGAACGCGGAGACGATTATGTGGGTCCGGTTTTGAATCGCGTCGCGCGGTTAATGAGCGCGGGACACGGCGGGCAGATTCTTATCTCAGACGCGACCGAATCGCTCGTGCGCGATCGTTTGCCCATGAATATTTCTTTGCGCGATATGGGCGAGCGACGACTGAAAGATTTGACGCGCGCGGAGCATGTGTATCAGATCGTCGCCGCTGATTTGCCTTCTGATTTTCCTCCACTCAAAACGCTCGATACACTTCCAAATAATCTTCCCATTCAACTCACATCGTTTATCGGAAGAGAAAAAGAGATTGAAGAGATAAAAAGGTTAATCGCGAAAACGCGGTTGCTTACGCTCACAGGTTCGGGCGGCTGCGGCAAGACGCGGTTAGCGACCCAGGTTGCGGCGGAGATGCTGGACGTTTTCAAAGATGGAGTTTGGTTCATCGAACTCGCGCCCCTCGCGGATCCTGCGCTCGTACCGCAAAGCATCGCGAGCGTTTTTGGGATCCGCGATGAAAGCGGACGTCCGATCCAAATCGCAGTCACCGATTACCTGCGCGACAAAAATCTTCTGCTCGTTCTCGACAACTGTGAGCATGTAATTCAAGCCAGCGCGCAACTCGCGGACGCGCTTTTGCACGCGTGCGCGAAACTTTCGATTCTCGCGAGCAGTCGCGAGGCGCTCGGCGTCGCGGGTGAGACCGCGTATCGCGTTCCATCATTGCAAATTCCAAATCCCAAAGACCAAATCCCAACTTCCACGCTCACGCAATATGAAGGGGTGCGCTTGTTCATTGACCGCGCGGTTGCCGTTCAAAAGAATTTTCAAGTGACGAATGCGAACGCGCCAGCGGTCGCGCAGATTTGTCATCGGCTCGATGGAATTCCGCTCGCGATTGAACTGGCGGCATCGCGGGTCAAAGTTTTTTCGGCGGAGGAGATCGAGGCGCGGCTCGATGATCGCTTTCGATTGCTCACGGGTGGCAGTCGCACCGCGTTGGCGCGTCAACAAACTCTGCGCGCGCTGATTGATTGGAGTTACAGTTTGTTGTCAGAGCCAGAGCGCGTTTTGTTGCGGCGTTTATCCGTTTTCGCGGGCGGATGGACGTTCGATGCGGCGGAGGAAATTGCAAACCCCAACTCCCAAGACCCCAAAACCCAAGTTGGAAGTTGGGATTTGGGAATTGGGATTTTAGATCCGCTCACGCACCTCATAGACAAATCGCTCGTCATCGCGGAAGAACACAACGGCGCGACGCGCTATCGAATGCTCGAAACGATTCGGCAGTACGCGCGGGATAAATTATTGGAATCGGATGAAGGCGCGCGCGTGCGCGACCGCCATTTGGATTTCTATTTGAAATTTGCGGAAGACGCAGAACCAAAATTAGGTGGTGAGGAACAACTGACATGGTTCAATCGTTTGGAAACTGAACACGACAATTTGCGCTTTGCCTTGGAGTGGTCATTGAGCGAACAGAGAATAGAAAAGGGATTGCGGATTGGAGGAGCGCTTGATAGGTTTTGGTTTGCGCGAGGTTATTGGAACGAAGCATATCAGAGACTAACCGATCTTTTGAAAACGCAAGGTGGAGGCAGGCGAACGCTTGCGCGCGGCAAGGTATTGCGCGCCGCGGGGGAATTCACGAATCGGATTGGATATTTTGAAGACTCGCGTTCTCTTTTTGAAGAGAGCATTACCATTCTGAGAGAACTCGGGGCAGAAGGCAGAGAACTTCTGGAACTTGCGCTGACTCGTTATGCTCTTGCACTAACTTGGCGCGATCTCGCCTCGGCACGTCCATACGTCGATGAAGCCGCTCGGCTGAGCCGCGAATCGGGCAATCGCCGCAATCTTGCCGCAGCCCTCAATGTCTTGGCGGGTAACGTCAGACGGACAGGGGATTTCGAATCGGCTCGGAAATTTTTTGGGGAAAGCGTAGAGATATATCGAGAACTTGGAAATAGTAGCATCTACACAACTGTCCTTGGCAATCTGGGATTGCTCTATCTTGATTACGGTGATCTAGAAAAAGCGAAAGAGTATCTCGAAAAAGCGGTGGCGATTTCGCGACAAGTGGGTAACAAACAGAGTTTTGCTTCGGCAACCGCAGGCCTGGGGAATATTGCGCGACTACGTGGTCAGTACGATGAAGCAGAATCATTGCTAAAGCAAGCGATTGCTGAATTTCGAGAATTAGGAGATAAGATGTTCGTTGCGCGCCAACTCGTTTCGATGGGTCGTTTGCAATTGGCAATAGGCAATCAACTGCTGGCGGAGCAACACCTGAGAGAAGCGCTATCGCTGTTCAAAGAAACAGGCGCACGAATCTTTATCCCATGGTCGCTAGAAAGTTTTGCCTTTCTTTGTACAGCGTTAAACACTCCAGTGCGCGCCGCGCGGCTCTTCGGCGCGGCTGAATCGCTGCGGGAGAAACTTGGCACGCCCCTTGTGCCTATCGAGCGCAAGGAATACGAGTCGTATCTAACTTCCGCGCGCGCACAACTGGATGAATCAACATTCAACGCCGCGTGGAATGAAGGGCGCGCGATGAGCATGGAGCAGGCGGTGGAATACGCAATGGAAGAAAAATCCCAAATCCCAAAAGACCAAATTGCAAATCCAAATGAATGACATCACACTCACCATAGACAATCAAACTCTTACCGTCCCGCCCGGCACAACGATTTTGCAAGCCGCGCGGCAAATCAAAAAAGAAATTCCGACGATTTGCTATCACGAACATTTTACCGCGCCGTCGCTGTGCCGCATGTGCGTGGTCGAAGTGGAAAAATCGCGCGTGTTGGTTGCCGCGTGCTCGCGGGAATGTGAAAATGGAATGGTCGTGAAAACCGATTCGCCGCGCGTGCAACAGTCGCGCAAAACGATTTTGGAAATGTTGAACAGCGCGGTGGATTTATCAGCCGCGCCCGAAATTCAAAACTATATGCGGACGTACGGCGCGAACCCACGCGCGTACGCGGATGGAAAAAAGCGCGCGTTGCCATTGCACGACGACAATCCATTTTATTTGCGCGATTATTCGAAATGTATTTTGTGCTGGCGGTGCGTGCAAGCGTGCGGCGAAGACGTACAATGGACATTTGCGATTTATCGCGGCGGGCGCGGGTTTGACGCGCGCATCGCGACGTTTTTCGATGTGGCGATTCCGCAAAGCACGTGCGTCTATTGCGGCAATTGCGTGCAAGCGTGTCCGACCGGCGCGCTGAAATCGAAACGCGAATTTTGGTTTGAGAACGGACGCGATCTGCGCGAACTCGCGCGTGAATCACGGATAGCAAAGAAGAAAAGGTAACACGTCATTGCGAACGAGCGAATGCGAGTGAAGCAATCCCCAAGAGACATTTGGAGATTGCTTCGCAAAAACCGCTCGCAATGACATCACGACACTACAGGAGGAGACAATGCAATTCATTCTCGGTCCGCGCAATTCTGCGCTCGTGCTGGTAATCCTCGAAGCGATTATCCTCGCGGGATTGTTCTACGGATTTTATTTGATGCGCGTCAAACGCGATCGCGCCGCGCACGAAAAAAATCAGACGCGCTGGGTGATCTTTAATCTCATTCTGATTCTCGCGGTGATGGTCGTTGGATTTTATCGCTACGTCGTTCTGGGCGGCGCGGCGAATCCACTCACTGCGCAGTTGATGATCGGTCACGCGATCTCCGGCACGCTCATTCAACTGATGGGCATTTTCATCATCTTGCAAATGAAGCGCAAAATTCCAGAGCGATTTCGTTTCAAGAATTACAAATTGTTTATGCGCGTCCTGCTCACGTTCTGGACTTTGCAAACGCTTGGCGGATTTGGACTCTATTACTTTCAATACGTTCAACCCGCGAGCGCGTCCGCGCCCGCTTCCAACGTCGCGCGATTACAACGCGCCGCGGACGATCTGACGATTCACGCGGACGAGCTCGCGACCGCGGCGAAACGCGGCAACTTGCAATCCACCAAACGCCACGCGGAACACCTTGTCAATTTGATCGCGGGAAAAAATTCCAGCGATTACGGCGACGTGGATAAAGATGGATTCATCGAAGATCCCGGCGACGGGACCGGCGCGATCAGTTTGCTCAAGACCGCGCGCGAGGACATCGCGAAAGCGGGCGCGAAAAGCGCGGACGCGGGAAAAATCGCGGATGTGGTGAACGACGCGTTGGTGCGCGTGCTCGCGAGCAGTAAAACTATTTTGCAA
>JACQEA010000327.1 GCA_016200825.1 Chloroflexota bacterium
CAACAAGCGAAGCTCGGAACGTTGAGCGATCTGACGAGCGGCGTCGTGGTGATCGCGCTTGGATCATCGAAGGACGCGAATGCAACCGCGCAGATTGTGGTTCAAGTTGGCACCGGAAAAAATCTGAGCCGCGGAGCGCCGGGCGCAGGCAAACCGAAAACCGGCAAGCCGTAAAATGGCGACGAGCAGATAGCAGATAGCAGTTAGCGGATAGCATATAGCCGAAAGCAAATGGCGAATGAAAATTCCGCAGGCAAATAAAATTGCTTGCGGATATTTTTTTTTATTTACGTCGTTGCGCGTCTTGATAATTCATGCTACAAGTAAATTCGTATGACTTTGTTCGCGCTAAGTTTAATTGTCGCGGCGGCGTTCACGCATGCGACGTGGAATTATTTGTCCAAGCGTGTCAGCGGCGGCGCGGCATTTGTTTGGCTCTTTGCCGCGTTATCTGCGATCCTCTACGCGCCGTTGGCGTGGTATGTTTTCTTTTCGCAGAATGTAATGCTGGACGCGACGCGCGTGTTGATTATCGCCGGGAGTGGATTGATTCACGCGTTGCGATCTATCGCTCGTATATCCACTCGCGCGAGGCACGGGACCGATGCTCTCTACATTCGCGGCGATTTTATTTTTTGGCGAGCGACCGTCTCCACTCGCGCTCGGCGGCGCGTTGTTGGTAGTCGGCGGCGTTTTTTTATTGACGTGGAGCGCGACGGCGCGCATCGACGCGCGCGGCGCGCGTAAGAATCGCGCGTGGGCGGTAGGATATGGATTGTTGACCGGGTTGTTGATCGCGAGTTATACGTTGTGGGACAAGCAAGCGGTCAGTGCGATGATGATTCCGCCGATTGTTTTTGAAAATGGCGCGTCGTTCTCACGCGCGGTTTTGCTTTCACCGATTGCAATTCGGCAGTGGTCAGATGTCAAGCGCGAATGGCGCGCGCATCCCAAAGAAATTCTGGCGATTGCGTTGCTTTCGCCGCTTTCGTATTTGCTCGTTCTCACCGCGATGGTGACGACGCCGGTGAGTTACGTCGCACCCGCGCGCGAACTTTCGATTTTGATCGGCGCGGTGATGGGCACGCGATTGTTGGGAGAACGCGACGCGCGGCGGCGCTTGATCGCCGCGAGCGCGATTGGCGCGGGCGTGGTCGCGTTAGCGTTGGGCTAACGCGCGAAAAAAATAAAAAAATTATGGGTCTTGATAAAACGCTTGCAATTTCGCTTGCGCGAGAATATGACCTTGCAACGCGGGTGTTACCGTTCTGCCTTTCGCGCCAGCCGCGAGATTGAGTCGAATGTCTAACGCGTAAAGTGTGAATACGTATTGATGTTTTTCCGAACCCGGACAAGGTCCCCCATAACCTAACGCGTACGGCGCGGGATAATCATTTTCCGCTTGCAACGCGCCATTCGATAATGTTGCATCGGCGGGTAATCCTTCCGAGAATCCTTTTAGCGTCGGTGGAATGTTGAAGACGATCCAATGATTGAACTCGGCATCTTTGGGACCGCCAAGAAATTCAAAGCGATCAACCATCACCAGCGCGAGAGATTGCGCGTTGAGCGGAACGTTTGCCCAGTTTAGCGCCGGTGAAATATTATCGCGACCGGTTCCCGTGCCGAAGCAAGCAAAATTTCCAACGCGGAAAAATCTTTGCGCGTGCCGCAGTGGAATCGCGCCGTCATTCTGAAAGGCCGGACTCGTCAAAGACATTGGCGGCAATGGAGTTGGTGTCGCGGGAATCGGCGTATTCGTTGGAGTTGCGGGAACGCGTGTTGCGGTTGAAGTTGCGGTGGGCGGCCGAGGAGTGTTTGTTGCGAGTGGGATTCGTGTCAGGGTTGGAACCGGCACAGGTGTTGGCGGCGCGCAACTAAACAAAGAGAAAATAAATCCGACGATGAAGAACAAATAAAGTTTTTTCATCGCAGTCTTCTCCTTTCAATTACTTGGTTCACTTTATTTTTTCATTGCCTGTCAACTAGATTTTCAACAGTCTATTACCGATTAGGCTTTATGCGAAACACTTGCACCTGCGGCAAGTGCAGGTGTAATTTTTACCGCCAAGACGCCAAGGGCAAAAAAAACAAGTGACAATGTCATGCTGAGTAGATTCGCTTCGCTCACTATAAACTCCGCGAAGCATCTTGTTGCTGCAATTAGATTCAAAGTCGAATAACAAGATTCTTCGCTTCCTGCAGTCGCTCAGAATGACACCTTAGCGTTCTTTGCGTCCCGTTCGCGGAGTTTATACTGAGCGAAGCGAACGTACTCAGGGCATGCTTTGCGGTGAAATTTTTTTTCCGAATATAGTCTATCGTCTATTTTTCCATCAACGCCGCGACGCCGGGCAAAATTTTTCCTTCCAAAAATTCTAACGCCGCGCCGCCGCCGGTGGAAATGTGCGTCATTTTTTTCGCGACCCCGGCGCGCTCCACCGCCGCCGCGCTATCGCCGCCGCCGATGATCGTCGTCGCGGACAATTGCGCGAGCCGTTTCGCGATTTTGATGGTGCCGCGCGCGAACGCGGGAAATTCAAACACGCCGAGCGGTCCGTTCCACACGACGGTTTTCGCGCCGGACAAAATCTGTCCGAAAGAGTCCAGCGTCCGAGGTCCGATGTCGA
>JACQEA010000328.1 GCA_016200825.1 Chloroflexota bacterium
CACGCGCGCGCTTGACGATTATCAAATCTACAAAGCCACGAAACCGATCGAAGAATTTCTCGACGATTTGAGCAATTGGTACGTGCGGCGTTCGCGGCGACGATTTTGGAAATCGCGCGTGGATGCGGACAAGCAAGCCGCTTATGAAACGTTGTATAAAGTATTGACGACGCTCTGCAAATTACTCGCGCCGTTTGTGCCGTTCGTGACCGAAGCGATGTACCAAAACCTCGTCCGCGGTGTGGACGCGCGCGCGCCTGAATCGGTGCATCACTGCGATTTTCCGAAAAGCGACGCGAAAAAATTGGACGCGCAATTGCTGCCGAATATGGACGCGGCGCGCCAAGTGGTCACGCTGGGTCACGGCGTGCGCGGCGAAAGTAATTTGAAAGTTCGCCAACCGCTCGCGCGCGTGCTTGTTGTAGTTCCGCCCGAAACGCGCGCGCGCCTCGCGCGAATGCAAGATTTGATTATGGACGAGTTGAACGTGAAAAAAATAGAATTTGTCCAAAACGAATCTGAACTCGTTTCGTATAATCTTTTGCCCGATAACCGCGCGCTCGGTCCAAAGTTTGGTGCGCGATTCCCGCGCGTCCGCGCCGCGCTCGCGCAAGCCGATGCCGCGCGCGCAGTCGCGACATTGCGCGCGGAAAAAAATCTCGCGCTAAATGTAGATGGCGAGATGGTTGAACTCGCGGCGAAAGATGTAATTATCACGCCGCAACCACGCGCCGGATTCGCAGTAAAATCTGAAGGCGAATTCGTCGTCGCGCTCGATACTAAAGTGACGGACGAATTGCGCGCTGAAATGCTCGCGCGCGAATTTGTGCGGCACGTTCAGGATTTGCGCAAGAGCGCGGGATTTGAAATTGACGATCGCATCGCGACGCATTATGTCGCGAGCGATGGACTCGCGCGCGCAATTCGCGCGCACGCGCAATATATCGCGGCGGATACGCTGAGTGTCGCGTTGGTCGCGAGCGTTGCGCCTGAGAACTCGGCAAAAGTCGAAGATGAATTTGATGGCGAGCGCGTGGCGCTTGGAATTGTGAAAGCAAAATCAAAAGTGGAAAGTCAAAAAGTAAAAGTAAAACCTGCGGCGCGAAAGATCGCGAAAGGCGCGAAAAGCACAAAGGCAAAAAGAAATAATAAAAAGGCAAAAGCGAAACGTGCGGCGCGAAAGAAAAAATAATTGGCCGCGGATTAACGCGGAAAGTTCAGATCGAAATTTGCAAAGTAATTTCTCCGCGCCCTGCGCGTGCTTTGCGGTGAGTTTTACGAATTGCTCTTTTTCGCGGATTTGCACAAAAAATGAAATCGGCATTACAATTGGATGAAGTCGTTCAGCACGGAACGCGCAAGGGGGCGTGTATGTCAAAAGGAAATTCGCACGAAAAGAAATCGGCACGGAAAAATTTCGCGCACCACGTCGTTAACGCGGCAAGACGCGCCAAAACGAATGCGCGCGCGCTGTTGAACAATCGCGTGTTGCCGCCGGTTAAGATCGAACCGCGCGTCCATGATTCGCCCGCGCTGCGCGCGTTGCACAAAGAAGAGAAACGCTTGCGCGAGGAGATTCGCCATCAGGAAATGATCGCGCAAGATCATCCGACAACGGGCAATCATATGGCGGACGACGCGACCGAAGTGTCGGAGCAAGCGAAAACGTTCGCGTTGCGGCGGCATCTGGAAGGAATGTTGAAGGAAGTGCAACGCGCGATTGTGCGCGCGGAAAAAGGCATGTACGGTTTGTGCGAAGCGTGCGGCAATCCCATCGCGGAAGAACGACTCAAAGTGATGCCACACGCGACGTTGTGCATCGAGCACGCGAAAATGCAAACGCGCGCGCTCAAAGCCGCCGCGTAAAATTTTACCGCCGAGACGCCAAGATCGCACAGAAAATAAATATTATTTCTTTGTGTCCTCTGCGTCTCTGCGGTAAAAAAGGTTTTTGAATTTTGAAATTTCGTGACCTCATTTTATTTTTCATCGCGTTCATCGTTTTCATCGCCGACCAATTTAGCAAGGCATGGACGCGGGAAAATATTCCGCTCAACGCGACGCGCGAAATTATTCCTAACTTTGATTGGTTCGTCCTCACGCACATCACCAATTCGGGCGCGGCGTTTGGATTATTTCCGCAAGCGGGAATTTTTTTTACTTTAATCGCGCTCGTGGTATCGTTCGCGATCGTCGCGTATTATCGTTCATTGCCAACGGGTCAATGGTTGGTGCGAATCAGTTTGGGATTGCAACTGGGCGGCGCGCTTGGAAATTTGGTTGATCGTTTGCGTACGGGTTACGTGGTGGACATGCTATATGCGCGCTTTTGGCCCGTGTTCAATATCGCGGACAGCGCGATTGTGTGCGGCGTGGTGGTGTTGATGTGGCATTTGTTGCGCAACTCGCCGAAGGAAGATGTGGTTCCACTTCCCAATGATGCGCCTGAAAAAATTGAAACATCAAGCGGTAGATAATAAGACGACCCCAGCGAGTGCTGGGGTTTTGATTTCTTGATGCATTCAAAGTAAAGTTCGTTTTAGGTTATTGAATCTAAATTTTGATTATTTGTTCCGCGTGACTGTACAAACAAAAATGGAAAAGCAGATTGAACATATCGTAATCGAATCTGGCGCGCGCCTCGACCTCTACCTCGCGCAACATCTCTCCAAACTTTCGCGCGCGGCAATTCAGCGATTGATTGCAGATGGATTCGTTCTCGTTGACGAGAAACCGCGCAAACCAAGTTACCGCGTGCAGAGCGGCGAAAAAATTTTCGTGCGCGTGCCGCCGCCCGAACAAACAACTTTGTGCGCGGAAAAAATTCCGCTCGATATTCTGTACGAAGATGATGATGTTATTGTCATCAACAAATCCGCGGGCATGGTGGTGCATCCAGCGGCGGGATACGCGTCGGGTACACTTGCGAATGCGATTCTCGCGCACGCGCCGCACATCAGCGTAGGCGGTGCGGAACGTCCGGGCATCGTGCATCGGCTTGATCGCGACACGAGCGGCGTGATGCTCATCGCGAAAAACGATGCGGCGATGCGCGCGTTGCAAACACAATTCAAAAATCAAAGCATTCACAAAACATATCTCGCGCTTGTGCACGGCTCGATCAAACCGCCGCAAGGAAAAATTGACGCGCCGATTGGTCGCGATCGAAAGAATCGCCAGCGCATGGCAATCGTCACGCGCGGCAAAGCGCGGAACGCGATAACGGTTTATCGGACGCTCGCAACGCTTGCGGACTATTCGCTCGTGCAAGCCGAACCGCAAACCGGACGCACGCATCAGATTCGCGTACATCTGGAGTTTCTAGGTTTTCCCGTCGTCGGTGACGCGATGTACGGGCGCAAAAAAAACTCGCTTGGGATGGCGCGGCAGTTTTTGCACGCGTGGAAAATCGAATTTGCGTTGCCGCGCGATGGGCGCGTCGTTAGTTTTATCGCGCCGCTGGCGGAAGATTTGCGCGCCGCGTTGCGCGAACTTGGGTTTGATTTGAACAAACTGAAATAGATTGCAGAAAATTAGAAATTCTAAATTCGAAATTCAAAATTCGAGATATAATTTTGCCATCGGCTACCTGCCATGCGCAATCTGCTAATCGCGTGTTGCAAATGCGCGGGCGAGAGGTTATAATCTGAAATGCTAGGATGATGAACAAATGGTGATTGTCCACACCCACAACGGGTTTCCAATTCGCTTGACCGACGAACGATGGCAACACATCATGCGTCGTCATCCAGAAATGGATACTCAGCGTGAGCGCGTATTGGAAACCGTGGAGGAACCAGATTCGATTCAGCAAGGCGATTATGGCGAGGTAGTGGCAATTCGGTTTTATCGCGAAACTCCGTTGATGAGCAAATTCCTCGCAGTAGCTTACAAAGAAATTGGCAGGATGACGGATTCATCATAACTGCATATTTCGCGAGTCAGCCATCAGCAAGGAGGGTTGTGTTATGGAAACGGTAAGAATCTTAGAGCGACCTACTTCAATCAATTGGGATTACGATGAAGAGGCGGACGTCCTGTATTTGTCCGTTGGCGAACCGCGCCCCGCGCTGGGAATGGATATTGGTGACGGCGTTGTTGTTCGCTACGACGAAGCGCGCAAAGAAGTTGTGGG
>JACQEA010000329.1 GCA_016200825.1 Chloroflexota bacterium
CGCGATTGAGACGTGCAAAGTCTTCCTCGTTGTTCTTTCCCCCAGTTCCACTGTTTCCGACAACGTCATCAAAGAACTTTCCATTGCGGAAAGCAGTCGCAAAAAAATTCTGCCCGTTCTTTTTCAACCCGTTGACATTCCACGCGCGATGACCTATCAACTCGCGGGCTTGCAATATCAGACCTTCGACCGCGGGGATTACGCGGTAAATTTTTCGCGATTGCTTGAAGCGATTGCGAATCTGGGTATTCAAGTCCATGCCGAATTTATTCGACCGATTCCATTGCCGTCCGATTTGCAAATCGCAATCGAGAGTTCACTCTCGAGCGTGCGCGAAGGCGCGGTTCGAGAATTGACGCGGTTGTTGAATGGCAGTATTCCCGGTTTGGTGATCTCGGCACATGAATCTTTGAAGCAATTGGCTGACGATGATAGCCGAAGTGTTTCCAGAACAGCAACGCTGGCGCTCGAAGAGTACGCGGCGCGCACAAAACAAAAAGACGCGCAGGCAGATCAAGAGCGTCTGGCGCGCGAGCGCGCGTCGCAAGAATTCTTTGCGCGTGAGCGAGCAGAGCAGGAACGAATTGCGCGCGAAAAAACCGAGCAAGAAAAACTCGCAAAAGAAAAATATGAAGCAGATCGCTTGATGCGCGAGAAGGTTGAGGCAGAGCGAATCGCGCGCGAAAAAGCAGCACAAGAAAAACTTGCAAAAGAAAAAATGGCAGCAGAGCGTATTTCACGCGAGAAAGCCGAGAACGAGCGTTTGGCGCGAGAGAAATTCGAAAAGGAAAATCTCGCAAAAGAAAAATTGGAAGCAGAACGCGTGGCGCGCGATAAGAATGAAAAGGATCGAATTGAGAGAGAAAATGCTGAGGCAGAACGCGTTCTGCCCCCTGAAACTCAATTGCGCGGTTGGCTGCCTTTAAAGATAACACCTTTGCCGGTTGTAATTGGAGTTGTTGCAGTGTTTCTTATTTTTATTTTCCTTCTATTGCAAAATAATAGCGCAACGCCGACGCAAATTGCTCAAGCAAGTCCAACGATTGCACAAGCGGCTGTCTCAAAACCTACAGATACTCTTGTGCTAACCGCCACGCAGTCCTCAGTGCCAACGCGAATTCCTACAACTACATCGAGTCCAATTTCGACTCCGCGTACTTCTGCTAGTCCAACACCGCTTCCAACTGCTACGCCAGCACCGGGCACAGTTCAACGGCGCGGCAACGATAACGCGGAAATGGTTTACGTTCCTGCCGGTGATTTCACAATGGGAAGCAACGATGGTCGCAGTTTAGAGAAACCGGTGCATACTGTTTTTCTCGACGCGTTCTGGATGGACAAATACGAAGTAACGAACGCGCTATACAAGAAATGCGTGGACGCGGGCAAATGTTCTGCGCCAAGAGAAAGCAAATCGTACACGCGTAGTTCGTACTATGGCAACGCGCAGTACAACAACTACCCCGTGATCTATGTGTCCTGGGACGATGCCATCAAGTATTGCGCGTTCGCGAATAAACAATTGCCAACCGAGGCGCAATGGGAGAAAGCTGCGCGGGGTACAGACAAGCGAATTTTTCCCTGGGGTGATATTTTCGACGCAAATAAACTCAATTCGTCCGAACGCGGTAAAGGCGACACCACTGTTGTTGGTTCATATCCGAATGGCGCGAGTCCGTACGGAGTAATGGATATGGCGGGGAATGTATTGGAATGGGTTGCGGATTGGTACGACAGTAATTACTATAGCAGTTCACCACGCAACAATCCCAAGGGACCCTCTTCAGGTCAAGACCGCGTTTTGCGCGGCGGGTCGTGGTACGTCAGTTTTAACCAAGTCGGCGCGGCGTATCGCGCCGCGGAGCCCCTAGACATCTGGAGCAACGTCCTTGGTTTTCGTTGCGTCGAATCGTTCTTGGTCCTACCCTCCATCTCCCTTCCCTAGACGGGAAGGGAGAAAAGTTTGTGGAACCATGAAAGTACGAGCATCGCGCTCGCGTCGCCAACAATCTCGCTAAAAGTTTTTTCTAACCACGTAACAATATCTGCCGGGCGCGCTCCGGTTATCTTTGCTCGGACAAGCCAAAACTAAAGAGGTTATCTGCGGATCTGCGCTAATCTTCGTTAATCCTATTTTTTCATTCGCACAAATTCGCGGAGATTTGCGGACGAAAAATCTTTGCTTTTCGCGTTC
>JACQEA010000334.1 GCA_016200825.1 Chloroflexota bacterium
AGCGCGCGAAGGAAAAAATGATAGCGTCATTGCGAGGAGCAGATTCGCTTCGCTCACTGTAAACTCCGCGACGAAGCAATCTCCAAGTGCATCTGGGGATTGCCTCGCTTCGCTCGCAATGACGTTTCCATCTTTGCGTCTTTGCGGCGAAATTTTTTATTCCGAATAAAGTCTATTGAATCGAAACGTGCGACGCTAGTGATTTTGATGTATAATCATTTTCGCTTTGACGGAGAAAACTAAATGACCGAACGCCCGATTCGCGTATTGGTAGCCAAACCCGGACTGGATGGACATGATCGCGGCGCCAAAGTGGTTGCGCGCGCGCTGCGCGACGCGGGCATGGAAGTAATTTATACCGGCATTCGCCAAACGCCGGAGATGATCGTGGAAGCCGCGTTGCAAGAAGATGTGGATGTGATCGGGCTTTCGATTTTATCGGGCGCGCATATGGATTTATTTCCCCGCATCGTCGCGTTGGCGAAAGAAAAAGGATTGCGCGATGTCATGCTCGTGTGCGGCGGAATTATTCCGGATGAAGATGTTCCGACGCTAAAGCAAATGGGTTTCACCGGCATTTTTGGCCCCGGCGCGTCGACGCAGGACATGGCAAAATATATTCGCGCCGAGATGGAAAAAAAGCGCGCGCCCGCATCGAGCGCGGGATGATCGCGATTGATGCGCTCCGCGCGGGCGAGCCACGCGCGATGGCGCGCGCGATTAGTACCGTAGAGCGCGGCGACGCGGACACGCGCGCGTTGATCGGCGCAATTTTTCGTTTCACAGGCAACGCGCACGTGATCGGCATAACCGGTTCGCCCGGCACCGGCAAAAGTACGCTCGTCAACGCGCTCGCAAAATATTTTCGAAAATTAAATTCGCGCGTGGGCATTCTCGCGGTAGATCCAACCAGTCCGTTTACGGGCGGCGCGCTCTTGGGTGATCGCGTGCGGATGCTTGGCGCGGGCCAAAGTGAAGTTGATATTGTGAAACACGCGCATACCACGATTGTCGTACAAGCGCCGGGCATGGGCGATGACATTCAAGCTAACAAAGCCGGCATTCTCGAAATCGCGGATGTGATCGTCGTCAACAAAGCCGACCGCGATGAAGCGAACGCGACGATGGCGGTTTTGGAAATGAATTTGAATTTGAAACCGCGCACGGAAAATGAATGGCGCGCGCCGGTGCTCAAAACTATCGCGATCAAAGCCGACGGGATCGCGCAAGTGGTTGAGGCGGTGAACAATCATCGCGCGCATTTGCTCGCGCATCAGCAATGGCAAGCCCGCGCGCGCGCGCGGTGGCGCGCGGAATTGCAAGCCGTGCTCGAGCGCGAATTTCTCGCGCGCATGTATTCAGGAATGCAGGCGAAAAAATTCGATGCGCTCGTGGAAAAAATCGCGGCGCGCGAGTTGGATGTGTACGCGGCGGCGGAGCAGTGGACGGAAAATCAAACCTGATGCGCGCAAAGATTTTGATCGTCTTCGCCGCGCTATTTTTTTCGGGATGTGTTACGGTTGAAAATCCCGCGCCGCAACCGCAAACCAAACCGAATCCGCCCGCGACCGAATTGATTCTCGAATCTACCGCAACGCGCAGCGCGCCAACACTCGCGCCAATTGCGACGCGTCCCGCGCCGACATCCGAACCAACATTGACAAGTCCGACGACGCGCGTAAAAATTTTTCTGATCGCGTTGGAAGACAATGGCAAAACGGGAAAAAAAATTGGTTGTAACGATAGCGCGGTCGCAGTTGAGCGCGTCATTCCCGCGACGACCGCGCCGCTGCGCGCCGCGCTAGAGGAACTTTTTAGTTTACGCGACCGAAATTACGGTCAGTCCGGATTGTATAACGTCTTGTATCAATCGAATCTAAAACTGGAGAGCGCGTCCATTGCAGAAACCAAAGCGACGATTCATATCAGCGGCGCGTTGCGCTTGAGCGGCATCTGCGATAATCCGCGCGTCGAAGCGCAAATCGAGCAGACCGCGTTGCAATTTTCGACAGTGAAAAGTGTGGATGTGTTTCTAAATAATGTCGCGCTGGAAAAAGTGTTATCGCAAAAGTAGTCGAGTAGTCTTATAGTCGAATAGTCTGATAGTCACATAGTCGAATAGTCGGGTAGTTGGATGGTCGCTTGGTCAAATATTCGCGCGATAAATGTGAACCGCGTATGAAAAATCGTACAATGCGCTCACCTGACTAACTTACAATTCGACTAATGGACTATCTGACCATTCGACTACTAGACTATCTGACCACGCGACTAAGAGACTATGCACCTAATCTTTATTCGTCACGGCGAAACCGATTGGAATGTTGAACAGCGGATTCAAGGTCAAACCGATACGCCCTTGAACGCGCGCGGGATGGAACAAGCCGAAAAACTCGCGGCGCATCTCGCAGCGGAAGAAAAAATTTCCGCGCTCTATTCCAGTCCGCAACAACGCGCGCGCGTGACGGCGGAAACAATCGCGCGGCAGATTGGCATCGCGCCCATGTTCGACGATCGCTTGAAAGAAAAATTCTTGGGCGAATTAGAAGGCATGCAAATTTCAATCGTTGAACAGAAATATCCAGAATGGTTTCGCGCGTGGCGCGAGAGCGAGAATTATATCGCGCTGCCGGGCGAAGAAGAACCGCGCGACCTGCAAATCCGCGTGCAATCTTTTTTGGACGAACTAAAATCGCGCCACGCCAATGGCGCACGCGTCGCGATCGTCACGCACGGCGCGACACTGAACATGTTAATGGCAACACTACTCGGTTGGGATATTCAACGCCGTTTACCATTTTGGTTCGACAATGCGTCGGTCAATTGGGTGGATTGCACTCGCGCGCGTCCGCGCATTCGCTTGTTGAATGATACGTGTCATTTGCGAAATGGTACTAGTCACTAGTCGCTAGTCACTAGTCAGAAATCGTTAGTCGCGCGTCTTGAGGGAAAAATGTCTGAACAAAATAAAACGCTGACGCCGGAAGAAATTGACGCGCTGACCGCGCAAGCCGACGCGGCGAGTCAAGCCGAAGATTGGGAACGCGCGATCACACTCTTTCGCAAATTGCAAGACGCGGATCGCATCATTCA
>JACQEA010000335.1 GCA_016200825.1 Chloroflexota bacterium
ACACGACTCATCACGCGCGGCATAAAACCCGCGCGCGTTAATCGCGCGACCACTTGCTCTCCCAATACGCCGCGGCCACCGGTGACGAGAACCCGCATGATGAATGAATAATACGTTCCGCGAGCGAGTCCGTCAAGTCGCTCGGGTGTGCAAGCAAAATCATTTTGATGAGAAGGACTTTGCCCGCCAACACATCCATTTCGCCACGTGCCGCGATTGACAAAACCAAAATTTGAGTTAAAATTCAAGTTGTGAATTTTGGAAAGTGAAATGGCTGAGCCCAAACCGATTCCTTTGGAACATGATCTACAATTGCTAGAGACAATCGAGCAAAACCCAAATGTCACTCAGGCAGACCTCGCCGCGCAGTTGGGTATTGCGGTTGGCACAGTCAATTGGTACATCAAGCGGATGATGTCAAAGGGCTATGTCAAAATTCGTCAACTCGAACGCAGGCGATTGTTGTATCTCATCACGCCGCGCGGAATTCTTAGAAAGTCTAAACTGGGTATCGCGTATTTGAAAGTTTCTATGCAATTGTACCGAGAGACGCGCATCCAAGCCACCCAATTGTTGAAGCGCGCGCGGGCCGCAGGGTTTGATGAGATTTCCATTCAGGCAGATGGAGATCTAGCAGAAATTTGTCGGCTGACTTGTTTGGAACAAGGCATTTCGTTAGCGAAATCCACGCGTAAGAATATTGTGCCGCGGATTTCTTGGGTGGGCATGCGCATGAAATTAGAAATACCGGAAAAATGAAAATTGTTTCGATTGTCGGCGCCCGACCGCAATTTATCAAAGTGGCGGTCGTGAGCCGCGTCTTGCGCGAGCAGTTTCACGAAGTAATCTTGAATACCGGACAACATTACGATGACGGCATGTCGGGAATTTTTTTTCGCGAACTGGGAATCTCCAATCCCGACTATAATTTAGGAGTGGGATCTGGCTCACACGCGAAACAAACCGGCGAAATGCTGGCGAAAATAGAAGCGGTGCTATTGAAGGAAACGCCGGATTGGGTTTTGGTTTACGGTGATACGAATTCAACGCTGGCGGGCGCGCTCGCGGCGGCGAAATTGCATGTTCCGGTTGCGCATGTCGAAGCGGGATTGCGGAGTTACAATCGCGCGATGCCGGAAGAAATCAACCGGATCGCGACCGATCATATTTCGGATTTACTTTTCTGTCCGACGTTCTCGGCAAGTGAAATTTTGCGCGGTGAAGGAATTTCGCGCGGGGTTTATGTCGTTGGCGATGTAATGTACGACGCGGTAATGAGATATCTCGCAATCGCAGAGAAACAATCGCGGATTTTGGAAATCTTGCGAATCACACCCAAAAAATTTCTGCTCGCGACCATTCATCGCCCTTCCAATACCGACAATATTGAAAACCTGCGCGAAATTCTTTGTGCGTTTGGATCGGTGAATGAATTGATCGTGTTCCCGGTTCATCCGCGCACGCGAAAGGCAATTGAAGCGTTAGGCACGCGCGCGAATGATAATGTGCGCTTTATCGAGCCGGTGGGATATTTAGATATGCTATGGTTAGAAAAAAACGCGCGGCTGATTCTAACTGATTCCGGCGGATTGCAAAAAGAAGCTTATGCGGTGGGTGTCCCGTGCATTACTTTACGGACGGAAACAGAATGGATCGAAACGGTCAAGACCGGATGGAATGCCGTGGTCGGAACGAATCGCGAATTAATTGTCGAGACCGTGAAAAATTTTGTCGCGCCGGATACCCATCCCGATTTGTTTGGCGATGGCCATGCAAGTGAAAAAATCGCCACGCATTTGTTGGAGTTCAAGTGATTCACCCAACTGCCGAAGTTTCCGCGGATGCAATCATCGGCGAAAATACGCGAATCTGGCATAACGCCCAAGTGCGCGAACGCGTTCGGATCGGAAAGAATTGCATCATTGGAAAAGGCGTGTACGTTGATTTCGATGTGACGCTTGGCGATAACGTCAAAGTCCAAAATTATGCTTCGCTTTATCATCCGGCGGTGATTGAAGATGGAGTTTTTGTCGGACCGTATGTCTGTCTGACGAATGACAAAAACCCGCGCGCGATCACACCGGACGGAAAAATAAAACGCGAAGGTGATTGGCAAGTTGGACAAATTGTTATTCGTTATGGCGCCGCGCTGGGCACCGGTTCAATTATTTTGTCGAATGTGAAAGTTGGAAAGTGGTCGCTGGTTGCCGCGGGAGCAGTGGTGACGCGCGATGTTCCGGATCATGCGCTCGTCATCGGAAATCCGGCCCGCCTCGCGGGGTATGTGTGCAAGCAAGCGCATCGCATGTCGAAAATAAATGCGTCGCATTGGAAATGTTCAAAGTGCGGTGAAGAGATTGATGTGTAAAATGATTTATCCGAAGAAAAAAATTCCAGAAAAAATTTCATCGGACACGATGAGGCAAGCGTGATTCCGATTTCAAAGCCGTTGATGGGCGACGAAGAAAAAAATGCCGTGAGCGCCGTTCTGAAATCCGGGCAACTCGCGCAAGGCGCGCGCGTCAAAGAGTTTGAAGAAAAATTCGCGGCGTATTGCGGCGTGAAGCACGCGATTGCAACTTCGTCCGGGACAACTGCGCTGTGGCTGGCATTGCTCGCTCACGATATTGGACCTGGCGACGAGGTGATCACATCGCCGTTCACATTTATTGCTTCCGCTAATTCGATTTTGTACGCAGGCGCGAAGCCGGTCTTTGCCGACATTGATGCAGAAACTTTTAATCTAAATCCCGAACTGATCGAAACAAAAATTACGCCGCGCACCAAAGCCATTATGCCAATTCATTTGTTTGGCTATGTGTGCGATATGGAAGCCTTGAGCAAAATCGCGCGCAAACATAATTTGGCAATTATCGAAGACGCGTGTCAAGCACACGGTGCGGCGCAAAACGGCAAGCGCGCGGGAAGTTTTGGGACGGGTTGTTTCTCTTTTTACGCGACCAAAAATATGACGACCGGTGAAGGCGGGATGACCACGACCGACGATGATCAAATTGCTGACCGCGCGCGATTATTGCGCGCGCATGGAATGCGCGTGCGGTACTACCATGAATCGCTCGGCTATAATTTTCGTCTCACCGATATTCAAGCCGCGATCGGGGTCGCGCAGCTGGAAAAATTAGATGGGTTCAACGAAAGCCGCAGCGCGAACGCGGCATATTTAAACGAACATCTCGAAAGCGTTAGCATCCCTCAAATCAAGCGCGGTTATCGTCACGTTTTCCATCAATATACGATTCGCGTTAAAGACAATCGCGATGAGTTGCAAAAAAAGTTAGAGCAAGCCGGAATTGGCACGGGCGTTTTTTATCCGGTGCCAGTTCATCAACAACCAGTCTATCGCAACTTGGGTTATCGCGAGGCGTTGCCCGTTTCCGAAACCGTGAGCCAGCAAGTTCTTTCACTTCCGATTCATCCCGCGCTGAGTCGAGACGATCTTGCGTTGATCGCGCAAAAGGTAAATGAATTGTGTTAAAGGTCGGGGTGATCGGCGTTGGCGCGATGGGGCGCAATCACACGCGAATTTATTCAGAATTAGAGAATGTGGAATTCAGCGCGGTCGCGGACGCGAGCGCCGAGTTGACTCGGAAAATTGCAAATCAATACCGAGTCCGCGCGTACACCGATTATCGCGAGATGCTGAGCCACGAAAATTTGCAAGCGGTGTCGGTTGCGGTGCCGACGCGATTGCATCGCGAAGTTGCCGAAGCCGCGCTGAATGCGGGCGTGGCGGTGTTAGTAGAAAAGCCGATTGCCGCGACAATCGAAGACGCGCGCGCAATGATCGCGATGGCGCAAAAAAACAAATTGCTGTTGATGGTGGGGCACGTTGAACGATGGAATCCCGCGGTCGTCGCGTTGAAATCGCGATTGCAAAGCGGCGCACTCGGAAAAATTTTTCAGATTCACGCGCAACGTCTGGGTCCGTTTCCGGCGCGCGTGCGCGATGTGGGCGTGGTGCTTGATCTCGCCACACACGATCTCGATGTAATGCGCTTTCTGACCGAATCGAACGCGACGCGCGTTTACGCGGAGACGGCGCGCCGCATTCATACCGATCACGAAGATTTGCTTTCCGGGATTGTTGCCTTTGCCAGCGGCACCGTCGGCGTTTTAGATATTAATTGGCTGACGCCAACCAAAGTGCGCGTGTTATCCGTCACCGGCGAGCGCGGGATGTTCGCGGTAAATTATTTGACGCAAGAATTGTGGTTTTATCGGAATGATATGTACTCTTCCGATGAATGGGATAGTTTGCGGACGTTGCGCGGTGTGAGCGAAGGAGATATGATCAAGATTCGAATTGATACGCGCGAGCCGCTCAAAGTTGAATTGCAAGCATTTCTCGCGTGTGTTGAGCAAAACGCGCCGGCACCGGTGAATGGCGAAGATGGTTTGTATGCGTTGCAACTCGCGCAAGCCTTGGTAGAATCGGGACAGACGCATCAGGTGATCGAAATAAAATGAACCGCGAATTGCTGGGGAGGATTCAATCGCGTTCCGCGAATCTCGCGGTGATTGGATTGGGTTATGTTGGCTTGCCCGTCGCGGCATTGTTTGCGCGCGCGGGTTTCGATGTGGTCGGAATTGATGTCGTTGAAAAGAAAATTTCCAAAATTAATTCAGGAATCTCGCCGATTGAAGGTCAAGAACCGGGACTTGCAGACCTGCTCAAGCAAGTAGTTTCATCCGGGAAATTTCGCGCGACGAAGGATTACACTGCGTGTCAGAACGCGGATTGCGTTTTTATCGCGGTTGAAACGCCGGTGGATGAGGTCACGAAAAAACCTGACTATGTTGCGCTGCGCGGCGCGCTCGCGAGTTTAGGTCAAAATCTAAAACGCGGCGCGCTCGTGATTGTCGAATCCACGATTGCACCGCGCACAATGCAAGATGTGGTATTGCCAACGATTGAAAGTACGTCAGGGTTGAAAGCGAACGCGGATTTTTTTCTCGTTCATTGTCCCGAACGATTGACGCCGGGAAAATTAATTTTGAATATCGAAACAATGGCGCGCGTGGTTGGCGGAATGACGCGCGATGCGGCAGAAATCGCGGCAACACTTTATCGCTATGTGGTGAAAGGTGAATTGGATTTGACCGATTGCCTGACCGCAGAATTAGTCAAGACAACCGAGAACGCGTATCGCGATGTGCAAATCGCATTTGCGAATGAAGTCGCGCTCGTCTGTGAAGCGGTCGGTGGGAATGTGTGGCAAGTGCGCGAGTTGGTAAACAAATCGCCGGGACGCCATATGCTGTTGCCGGGCGCGGGTGTGGGCGGTCATTGTATTCCAAAAGATCCGTGGTTATTGATCGCAAACGCAGAGGGCGTGGACGCACCACTTATCCGCGCCGCGCGCCGCGTGAATGATTCGATGCCGTTGCATATTGCGGATCTGGTTGTGAACGCGTTGCGCGAAGCCGGCAAGGAAATTCGCGGCGCGCGGATCGCGGTGTTGGGATACGCGTATTTGGAAAATAGTGATGACACGCGCAACTCGCCAAGCGCCGCGTTGATCGCGCGTCTGAATGAACTGGGCGCGGAAGTGCGCGTGCATGATCCGTATGTCAGTGAGTATTCAGGAGACTTGATGGAAACTTTGCGCGGCATGGATTGCGCAGTACTTATGGTCGCGCATGATGAATATCGGCAGTTAGATTTTGGCGCAATGAAAAAGCGAATGCGCGCCTCGGTGATTGTGGATGGACGGAATGAGTTTGACGCTGCAAAAATGCATAGTATGGGTTTTGTATTTCTTCAAATCGGGCAGGCGGAGTAATTGCAATTGGAGTTAAGCGGCAAACGAATCATGGTCATCGGCGGTGCGGGTTTGGTCGGTTCTTATATCGTGGATCACCTCACGCGCGAACCGGTTTCCGAGATCATTGTGTATGATAATTTTGTTCGAGGCACGCGTGCTAATCTGGCGGAAGCAATAAAATCGCCCAAGGTGCGAATCGTCCAAGCGTCTGTAACTGAGCGGGATACGCTTCGTCGCGAATTGCAAGGCATAGATGGCGTGTTTTTGCTAGCGTCATTGTGGCTTGGTGAATGTGTCAATGACCCGCGCAATGCATGGGAAGTGAATGTGATGGGATCGTGGAATGTCGTTGAGGCGTGCCACGATCTTGGTATCCAGCGCGTTGTCTATTCGTCGTCTGCCTCGGTGTACGGAAATGCGCTCGTCACTCCAATGACCGAAGATCACCCTTTCAACAATCGTACGACATACGGTGCGACCAAGATCGCGGTCGAGCAGATGTTCCGCTCGATCTACGAACAGCATAAACTGCCATACATCGGCTATCGATATATGAACATCTATGGTCCGCGAATGGATTATGAAGGTACATACGTTAGCGTGATTATGAAAGTACTCGACCGTATCTTTGCGGGCAAGACGCCGCTGATCTTTGGCGATGGCAAGCAAATGTACGATTTTGTGTATGTCGAAGATGTGGCACAAGCGAACATCTTGGGGATGAAAGCCGATTGCGCGGATGAATTCTTCAACATTGGAATGGGCGTGGGGACGACGATCAACGAATTGGTGGAGATACTTCTCGAATTGACCGGTTCAACGCTCAAGCCCGAGTATCGTCCGCAAGAGCAAAGTTTTGTGACGTACAGGATCGGAAGTGTTGACAAAGCAGAGCGATTGCTCGGTTTCAAAGCCAAGACTCCATTGATCGAAGGATTGCGCCGAGTAGTGGAGTGGCGTAAGAATCTGGTATGAGAATTCCAATTACAAAGCCATTTTTTGGCGCAGAAGAATTGCGGGCAATTCAAATTCCACTTGAAACCGGTTGGGTGGTGCAAGGACCCAAAGTCGCTGAGTTTGAACGCCGGTTCGCGAAGTACTCCGGCGCGTCATTCGCGTTGGCGACGACCTCTTGCACGAGCGCGCTCCACCTTGCAATGGTCGCGCTGGGAGTTGGGCCGGGCGATGAAGTGATTATCCCTTCTTTTACGTGGGTCGCCACGGCGAACGTGGTAGAAATGCAAGGCGCGCGTCCGGTGATTGTAGACATTGACCTGCGCGACTTTAACATCGCAGTGGATCAAATTGAACGCGCGATTACGGCGCGTACGAAAGTCATTATGCCGGTTTCACTTTTTGGAGTCAGCGCGCCGATGCAACCGATCTTGGAGGTCGCGCGCCAACACGGCTTGAAGGTTGTCGAAGACGCGGCGTGCGCGACCGGCGCATGGTATGACGGTCATCATGCCGGCACGCTCGCTGACATTGGCTGTTTTAGTTTCCATCCGCGCAAAGCGATTACCACCGGCGAAGGCGGGTTGCTGATCACGCAAGACGCCGGTATCGCGAAATGCGTTCAATCCTTGCGTGATCACGGCGCATCCAAAAGTGATTTAGCGTGGCATGAGTCCGCGCATAGTTACCAGTTGCCCGACTTTGACATGGTGGGCTACAATTATCGGATGACGGATTTGCAGGGCTCTTTGGACGTAGCCCAGATGGAACGACTCGAATGGATTTTGGAGCAACGCACCAAAAGGGCGCAACGGTACGATCAGTTTCTGAAAGAGATCGAGTGGTTACGTCCGCAGGCGTTGCCCTCCAATTGCAAACACGGTTATCAATCCTACGTTTGCTTACTGCATACTCAAACACCGACACTGTTGAATTGGCAACGTCTGCACGCGCAACGCAATGCTTTGATGGACGCACTCGAAGCGGCGGGGATCGCGACGCGTCCCGGCACGCACGCCGTTCATCTGCTCGGTTTTTACCGCGAAAAATATGAAATCCAGCCGGAAGATTTTCCGAACGCACTCTTTGCCGACAAATTGACTCTGACACTTCCATTGTACGCGCAAATGACGGACGAGGAGCAAGATTACGTCATCACGCATTTGCTCAAGAACAGTCCAAAAATATGAAGACAACACTGGCGCGTCGGCTCGTTGATCCGACACAAAAACGTCCAATGCAATTGCAAATTTCCAATGGCAATCAAGACAATATCATCAGCGGAAAACTGAATGCGGAAGACGTACACGTTACTCGCAACGCCAGACCGCCGCTCAAGTCCGGCAGTGGTGCGACGAAGCGCGACTGTGCATAAAGTGGTTTCATGAACAAGAAAGCGGTTTAACTATCCGCGCAAGCAAAAAGTAGGCGACGATATGTGTGGGATTTGCGGAGTACTTGAGCTGAGCGGGCAATCCGTCTCCGCGCAAATGATCGCTAAGATGAATGAGACCATCCGGCATCGCGGTCCGGATGGTGATGGCGTTTGGGTTGAGGGTCCGATTGGACTAGGCAATCGTCGTTTGGCAATTATTGACCTGTCTCTGTCCGGTCATCAGCCAATGAGCAATGAGACCGGTGATGTGATCATTGTTTATAATGGTGAGTTGTACAACTATCAAAGCTTGCGGATCGAACTGGAAGCGGCAGGGCATTGCTTTCATTCGCGCAGTGATACGGAAACGATTGTCCACGCGTATGAAGAATGGGGCACGGCATGCTTGGAGCGATTCAATGGGATGTTTGCCTTTGCTATCTGGGACAAAAGCAATCAGCAACTATTCTTGGCGCGCGATCGTTTTGGCGTCAAACCCTTATATTATTACTGTGACAAGGAAAAGTTTGTCTTTGGATCCGAAATCAAAGCGATTCTGGCGTATCCCGGCATTCCGCGCAAGATCTGCTTTCCGGCGCTCAATGAGTATTTTACCTTTCAGAATGGCCTGACCGATCTAACGCTTTTCGATGGCATTCGGCTATTGCCGCATGGGCATTCAATGACGTTGAAACCGGCAGGCCACCTTGTGCAACGCCAGTACTGGGATTTTCCGATTGGGCGAGAGCGTTCCCCGCAATCCCCTGAAGAAGATACTGCCGAAGAACTGTATCATTTGTTTACGCAAGCCGTGACGCGGCAGTTGGTGAGCGATGTTCCGATTGCCAGTTACCTGAGCGGCGGAATGGATTCTGGTTCGATCACTGCCGTCGCGCGACAGCACTTGGGACGCTTGATGACTTTTACCGGAGGCTTTGATCTTTCGTCCGCGTCTGGAATGGAATTGGGTTTTGACGAGCGCGCCAATTCGGAGATGCTCGCCAACCGATTCAAGACCGAACACTACGAGATGGTGCTCCATGCTGGCGATATGGAGAATATCATGCCAGAATTGATCTGGCATTTGGAAGACTTGCGCGTGGGTCAATGCTATCCCAACTATTACATTGCGCGATTGGCCGGCAAGTTTGTAAAAGTTGTTCTTTCCGGTACTGGCGGCGATGAACTCTTTGGCGGTTATCCGTGGCGTTACTATCGCGGACTTAACAGTCACGGTGCAGGCGATTATTACCGGAACTATTACGAGTTCTGGCAACGTCTGGTGCCGGATGAAGACAAGCCTGCGCTATTCAACTCTGCAACCTACCAACAGATCAGCGGTCACTCGACTTTCGATGTCTTTCGAAATGTTTTTGGGCAAAGCAATCCGGTGCTGAAAACCAGCGCGGATTTTGTTGATGCGTCGCTCTATTTTGAAGCCAAGACTTTTTTGCAGGGCTTGCTCGTCGTCGAAGACAAGATCAGCATGGCTCACTCTTTGGAAACGCGCGTGCCGTTTTTGGACAACGACTTGGTGGATTTTGCTAGCCGACTTCCACCGCAATATAAACTGCGCGATCTCGACCGGATCGCGCAACCCGTGAACGAAAACGAGGCAGGCAAGCGGCTGCTGTATCGCACGCAAGATGGCAAACTGATTCTGCGCCGCGCGATGCAACGGCTTATTCCGCCCGAAGTGACGGAGCGCGTCAAGCAGGGATTCAGCGCGCCGGATGCGAGTTGGTTTCGCGGTGAAAGTATTGATTACGTGAACGGGTTGTTGCGCAATCCGAGTGCGCGAATCTACGAATACCTCAATCCAGTTTATATTAGCCAACGCTTGGACGAACATACCTCCGGAACCCGCAACCAGCGGCTGTTCATATGGTCGCTACTCAGTTTCGAGTGGTGGTTGCGCAAGTTCTTGATTTAGATTTTGCTAGACACGAATATGCCTACTCTGCGTGCCGAAATTGAATTGTTGAATGAAATTCTTGCATGTTCTATGTGCCACACCTCGCTTGCCGTCACCGATAAAGACGTGCGGGTGGTATGTGCACGTTGTCTCTCTAGTTTTCGCAAAGGCGCAGTAATTTGGAATTTCATGCCAACGCAAATTGATTTGACTGCGCCGCGTTGGCAGGCTTGGCAGGAATTGCAGAAAAACGGCATGACGAGTTATCATGCCGATCCCGAACATAATTTGGCGATCGGTGAGCGCGTGGATTGCCAGCAGTTCGCTGAATTCTGCGATTATCGCGGTTTGGTCCTGGACGTAGGTTGTGGCCCGCAACCAGTGCCGGCATATTTTGATCTCAACTGTCCGGCAACATACGTTGGCATCGATCCCCTGATCAACGATGTGCCAACTCATTTTTTGAAACTGAAGGCGCTAGGCGAGTTCTTACCGTTTCGCGCTGACGTGTTCGATCAAATTATTTTCGCCACAACGCTGGATCATTTTGTGGATGCGATTGCCGCATTGAAAGAAGCCGCGCGCGTCTGTGGTCCCACCGGTGTAATCAACGTGTGGTTGGGAGAAAAACGCGCTGATGCATCAAAGCCGGCGCTCTCGCATGAATGGTATCGGCGGCTGCATAAACCCACGTTAGCGGAGGATGTTTTTCACTTTAAACGGCTTGACGCGGTAGCATTTGCAGAGTTGGCGCGAATCGCCGGGTTAAAGATGATTAAGATCGAAGAGCATCACATTGATGACTTTCGCACGAACTGGTTTTACAGACTCAAGGCAGGTTAGAGGTAGTGAAGATTTTGTTGACCGGTTCCACCGGTTATATCGGTAGACAATTGCTGAAACGTTTAATGCCAACGCACGAAGTGATCGAGGTTTGCCGAACGACCGGCTACGATCTCTCGCAATCCGGATGGACGCTTCACCTGCCGAATCAAAATGTAGATGTAGTGATCCATCTTGCCCAGTCTCGCCATTATCGCGAATTTCCTGCCGGGGCGGAAGATATGTTCCGTGTGAACGTGGCAAGTACATTCGATTTACTCGATTGGGCGCGACACCACAACGTCAAACACTTTGTCTTTGTGTCTACCGGGAACGTGTACAAGCCGAGTGGCTCCAAGTTGAGCGAAAGTGCCGAATGCTTGCCGGTGTCAATGTATGGAGCGAGCAAGCTCGCAGCCGAAATCTTGCTGCATCCGTTTAGCACTTTTTTCCAAATCTCAATTCCGCGCTTGTTTGGAGTTTACGGACCTAATCAGAATCAGATGCTGATCGCTGATATGATCGCGCGGGTACGGACGGGACAAACGATCACGCTTGCGGGCGGTGTGGGACTCCATCTAACGCCAATGTTTGTCGACGACTGCATCAGCGCGCTGATGGGTTTGCTTACTGCCGGTTTGCCGCAGCCTGTTACTGTTTTGAATTTCGCCGGCGATCAAGTGTTGTCTCTCGGCGAGATCGTTAACGAGATTGGGCAACAGTTGAGCGTTGAGCCGTGTATAACGGTCACAAGCGAGTTGCCGCGCTATTTTTGCGCGGACAATACCGCATTGAAAACATACTGGCGCGATTTCACGTCGTTTGCGGCGGGTTTGCGCATGACTTTGCGCCTCGATGAAAATTGAAGGAACTGCTCCTGATGGATTATCATTTTGAAGATTTCACCGAGACAGAATATCGTCACTTGATCCAATTAGCAAAATTGAATTGGGAATTTGTTCTTTTCCCTGACTATCGAAAGGCCGGCAAGGTTTGCTTGTGGCGGCACGATATGGATTTTTCAGTTCACCGCGCATATCGGTTGGCACAGATTGAAGCGGAAGAAGGGGTGCGAGCGACTTATCTTATCCTTTTGCACAGCGAGTTCTATAATCCGCTCGAGAACCAAGTAGCAGACCTAATTCACCGTATCCAGAAACTTGGACACTCGTTTGGACTCCATTTCGATCCTAGGTTCTATGTGGAGCAAATCTCCAAAGAAAAATCGCTGATTGATTTCGTGAAGTGTGAAAGAGATTTCCTAGAACAGATTTTTGATGTTGAAATTCAGTCTTTTTCAATCCATCAACCTGACTTGGGAGGTAATTGGTTAGATATTAACGAAGACGAAATTGCTGGTATGGTCAATGCTTACGGAAGCTATATTAGAGAAAATTATTCCTATGTTTCAGATTCGAACGGCTATTGGCGCCATCGGAGATTGAGAGAGGTTTTGGAGGCAAAGGAAGAAACCAAGTTACACATTCTAACACACCCGGAACTCTGGACACTGGAAACTATGAGTCCGCGCGCCCGCGTCACTCGTTGTATTGAGGGTCGCGCAGCATGGCAGCATCGGTGGTATGATGATGTACTTGCAAAGGCTGGTCGTGAAAATGTTAGATAGTCTGTTGTGTTCTTTTGTTGAAAGTTGAATTGATGCCTAGCAAAGACTCCCCTCGTGGATATTCTCGAAACAAAATGCTCAAGTCTGACCATTTAATGCTTGCTCCGATCACATCAGAAGATTCGCCGACACTTTGGAAGTGGATTAACAACCGCGAACAAGTACTATTCAGCGCGCAGTACAAGCCCGTACACAAAAGCCAACACGAAGAATGGTTCGCTTCGATTCAACGGCGCAGTGATGTTGTAATTTTTGGGATTCGCCTGCAAGAGACGAATAAACTTATCGGCAGCTGCCAACTGCATAGCATTCATCCGGTTCATCGCACGGCGGAACTGCAAATTCGGATTGGCGAAGTTAGCGAGCGAGGCAAAGGATATGGCACGGAGGCAACCAACCAGCTTCTCCTATTTGCATTCAAGGATCTGAATTTGCATCGCGTTTACTTGCATGTCTTGGGTGACAACGCGGCGGCGCTCCGCATGTACGAAAAAATTGGATTCAAACGCGAAGGGGCGCTACGCCAAGCCGCATATATCGATGGCAAGTATCTAGATGTGGTGGTGATGGGTATTTTGCGAGAAGAGTATGCGCGCTAGAAAATTAGTGGCGATTCACCAGCCAAATTTTTTCCCATGGCTGGGTTACTTTGCCAAGATTGCGCGCGCCGATGTTTTTATATTTCTCGATTGTGTTCAGTTTCCCAAGACCGGCGGTACCTGGACAAATCGTGTGCAAATGATAGTAGGTGGCAAGGCGGCGTGGGTTTCCGTGCCTGTCGTGCGAATCTATCACGGTGTCCGGCGAATTGACGAAATGCACTTCAATTCGGCAACGCCGTGGCGGGAGCATTTGCTCAAAGTTTTGCAAACCAACTACGGACGCGCGCCGTTCTATGAAAAAGTGGCCCCATTTCTTACAGAGCTGGTTAACCAACCAACTGACATGATAGCGGATTATAATATGACTATCGTGCGTGCGCTCGCAGGCAAGTTGGAATTGGATAATTCTAAACTCGTTGCCAGTTCGGCTATTGCCGTGTGCGGTCAAGCGACCGAGATGTTGTGCGCGCTCGTACACGCGGTTGGAGGGACCGCATATCTGGCGGGCGGCGGTGCATCAGACTATCAGGAGGACGCACTGTTCGTGCAGAACAACATTGAGTTGATTTATCAGAATTTCCAGCAACCTGTTTATCCGCAATTCAATACGACCGAGTTCGTACCGGGTCTCTCAATAGTGGACGCGTTGATGAACTGCGGATTTCAAGGTACTCGCGCACTGTTAGAGTCCTAGACCAAGCGTGAGTAATGATTAATCACGACTCGCCCTTGATTCAACTCGACCACCTGAGCAAAGCGTTCACGATCTATGATGAACGCGGCGATCGCGCGCGTGAACTATTCGGTGGTAGCAAGCGCGGTGTAGAGTTCTTCGCGCTCCGTGATCTTTCTCTTTCCCTTCGCGCGGGCGAGGTACTTGGTGTGATTGGTCCTAACGGCTCAGGCAAAAGTACGCTCTTGAAAATCATAGCGGGGATGCTTCCTCCAACTCAGGGCGATCTCACCGTGGGTGGCAAGATTCACTCTATCTTTGAACTCTCCAGCGGCTTGAATGTGTATCTGACCGGGCGTGGAAACATCTACCAAAAAGCTAACCTGATGGGCTTGACCCGTACGGAAATTGACCAACGTCTGGCTGATCTTATCGCTTTTACTGAGTTGGACGAATTCATAGACTTGCCGGTGCAGACTTATTCCACCGGAATGCAAGCACGCTTGGCATTTGCGATCGCGACGGCTACAGAGGCGGATGTTTTTTTGATTGACGAAATCCTTTCTGTCGGCGACGAATACTTTCAAGGGCAATGCCGTCGGCGCGTCCGCGAATTGGTTGGCAACGGTAAAGCGGCGATCATCGCGACGCATGACATCGCCGCCTTTCTCCGCTTGTGTCATCGAGGGATCTTTCTAGACAAAGGGCGAATTGTTTCCGAAGGCGACCCATTGCGTGTCTTGGAATCGTATGTCTCGAGCGGGAATATCACATCGCCGCGACCAGAAGGAATGGAGATCACTCGTCTCGAGGTGGAACGGCGTCCGGATATGTTAAACATCTACATTCACTATCGCGCGACTCTGGACATTGACGCGCTCGACGTGGTGATCGCGATTGAAAAAATTGACCCGGAAATCGGATGGGAAACTTGTATTTTGGAACCCAATTTCAACTCTGGCTTTGAGATTCGCGGAATTCACGCAGGTGAGACCGGCACGTTTGTGATGAGTTGCCCGGCGGTATTTGCCGGCAAGGGGCGTTATTATGTTACTGGAGTTGTGCGCCCGGCAACAGGCAGTATGACGATTCCTACGGCGCATTACGACTCGGTGGGCTGGTTACAAAAAGATTTTGACAGCTATTTCGAGATTGCAGATGGCGGCGAAGCGCTCTTTACGTATCCGGTTCAATGGATTCATCAGCCCAACTCTTTTGCGAAGAGAGATAATGTCACCGGTTAATTCCCAAGACTTTGCCCTCCGTTTGGAAAACGTCGAAAAAATCTATTACCCTCGCTACACTGGCATCCGTTCCATTCTGCGGCATGGGATATGGGGCGAATCAAAGAGCGCGCGGCATGATGCAATTTGGGCGTTGAACAACGTAAATCTCTCCATCCCGCGTGGGGAAATTCTTGGTATCGTCGGCGCGAACGGCGCCGGTAAAAGCACTCTATTGCGAATCATTGCTGGATTGACATTTCCAACGCGGGGCAAAATTCACGTCAATGGACGCCTATCCGCAATGCTAACGCTCGCCGCGGGCTTGTACCCGGAATTGACCGGACGCAAGAATATTTACACGATGGGAATGTACTATGGACGCTCGCGACAACAGGTCGAGCAGCGGATGGATGAGATCATCGAGTTTGCCGCTTTGGGCGAATTCATTGATCATCCTTTCCGCACCTATTCTTCCGGGATGCAAGCCCGGCTCGCCTTTTCTATTGTCACCGGTTTCGGTTTCAACGAAATCCTATTGATTGATGAAGCGTTAGGTGCAGGCGACGCGCGTTTTGCCGCCAAATCCGCAAGTCGGATGCGTGAGTTGATTAGACAAGGGAGGACGGTTCTGCTCGTCTCGCACAACAACGCGGCGATTGCCAGTTTGTGCTGCCGCGCGGTTTGGCTCGATCACGGCAAGGTCGTTATGGACGGCGACGCGGCGCAAGTGGCAAGAGCATACTCGGAACATTCCGCCAAGCGGCAACAGCAGAGGTTTGACACCAGTCTCCCACGCGTCAAGAATCAGAGGGGGCACGCGGGTTTTTCTATTGAGCGCGTTGAGTTGTTGGATCGCAACGACAACTTATGCGCTGCGTTCCAGCTCAGCGAGCCGATGCGCATACGGATTCATTATCGTTCCTCCGCGCGCTTGAACGAAGTTGAATTTCGTTTGTCGCTTCGCCGCGCCGATGGTGCGCGGATGTTGGAAGCGTCCGCACAGCAGTCGAGATTGAGACTGGAAGATCGGGGGATGGTGGATGCCTTGATAGACCAGATTCGTTTTGCCCAAGGGGCGTACATCCTCGACGTTTCCGCGTGGAGTGCAACAGGTGAAATGCTCGCGCTGTTCCAGACATCATTCCAGGTCAATGATCCACATTATGCAGAGCGCGGCGGAATTCCTCTCTTCTTTCCACCTGTCAACTGGGAGTGGATCCGCACGCCGCCCAATGGAGAAACATAACTCGTGCAAGCAACTGTGTTGCGTCACCTGAGTCCACGTTGGCAAACGTATTTCATCATGCTGTTGAATCAAATGGGCATGGATATTCGCGCGCGTTATCTAGGCACTATGCTCGGAGTTCTGTGGGCGATTCTCGTGCCATTGTTGTGGACGCTGATCTTTGCGATTGTGATTGTATTTGTCTTTCGCGCGCGCTTGAATGTGAATTCGAGTCCATTGGATTATGTGTTGTTCATCCTTTGTGGAATGGCTCCTTGGATGGCGTTCCAAGAGAGCCTGATCAACGCGAGCAATTCGATCGTTGCAAATAGCAATATCGTCAAGAATGTTCCTTTCCCGTTAGAGATTCTGCCGTTTAGCGGCTTGATGACCGGCCTGGTGGGCTTGGCGGTGAATCTGGTCTTGGTACTGTGCGCGCTCGTGATAAGCGGCCGCGCCTTGAGCGTGAGTTTGTTGTTTCTGCCGGTGGCTGTGGCCATCCAAACTTTGTTCGCGCTTGGCTGGGCGTTCTTTCTTGCTAGTCTCACTGTCTTTGTGCGGGATGTTTCCACGTCACTTACCTATCTGCTGATGATTATTCTTTATCTCAGCCCGGTCGTATACGACGTTTCAATGATGCCCGATTTCTTGCGTGGCGCCGCGCAGTATAATCCGGTCACGCAATTGATCGAAATGTACCGCGCAGTTTTGTATCACGATCGCCTTCCGGATTTCGCCGGCGTCGCTTATCTCATCGTCTTTTCGGCAATCGTAGCCATTCTGGGTGTTCAGTTTTTTCGTCGCACCAAACCCTTTTTTGCTGATTTTCTCGCGTAGAGTATGATCATGAATTCTTTAGGATCTAAGAAACAGGTCGGGCGCATTCTCTTTATTGGAGTTTCGTACTATAACAATTGGTACTTGTCGCGTGAACTCAGGAAGCTCGGCTGGAAGGCGGATGTGCTGGCCTACAGCAGTGAAAACAGTGCTCTCTATTCACATGGGAGCGATTTCTTCTTGAAGGAGTATACCCAAAACGACCCGCCCAAAAAGTGGTTTGCTCTTCTCCACTCATTCTTCGTCGGCGATTTGGATTATCTCGAAAGTCTGTTGAATAAACGGTTGAAACGATTTGCCAGTTCGCTGGGACGGATCTCCTCTTGGTTTGTGCGGCATGCGCCGCGCCCCGTTCTTCTAAGGTTATTGATGCTTTTTCTCAATTCAATGCGTACGTCACGCCTTGCGGAACTTGAGCCGTTGTACGATGTACTTACCCAGTATGACATTGTGCATTTTACCGGTGTTCAGAACTTGCGGTACTTTTACTTTTTTTCTGTGCAGCACTTTGGGAGTATGCCGATTGGGTGGGATGTCGAACTTCTCAAACGTCTGGGAAAAAAGATTGTTTATAGCAATACGGGCTGTCTGGACGGCGTATCCCAAAGTTCTTTTCGCAAATGGGAAGGTCCCGAAGTTGTCTGCGACATCTGCCCATGGCGAGATAACCCCGATGTTTGCAGTGACGAACACAACTTGACGTGGGGCAAACTGCGGAATGAGTTGTGCGATTATCAAATCACACTCGGCGGAAACCGCGGCGATTACAATGACGACCCGCGCGTCCATGAAGTTCCGGAATTCTATTGTTTGGATCCAGAAGTATGGCAACCCGATTTGTCAGTGCCAGCAGAATACCGACTAGAGTTTCCTCAGGGAACCGTCAAGATTTTCCATGCGGTCGGTAATTTCAAACTTCGCACCGACGAGAACAATCGAAACTTGAAGAGCACACATATTTACCTTCCTCTCATCGAACGGCTCAAACAGGAGGGTTACCCGGTCGAACTGCTCTTTTTCTCCAAGATGCCGAACAAAGAGCTTCGCTTTTATCAGGTGCAGGCTGATATTTTTGTGGATATGCTCACTGTGGGTTTTTTTGGCGCAACCGCGCGCGAAGGAATGATGCTGGGAAAGCCAGTCATTTGCTATTTACGGCCGCAATGGCTGGAGCAAATGCGGCGCGAAATCCCGGAATACGTGGACGAATTGCCGATCGTGAGCGCGACACCGCAGACGGTTGAGAAGGTGCTGAAAGATCTGATCGAGCAACCGGAAAAACGCGCGGAAATCGGCAAACGAAGCCGCGCGTTTGCGCTCAAATGGCATTCGGCGGAGGCGGGAGCGAAACGGTTGGAACAAATCTATTCTAGCTTGCTCAAAAAGCGTTGGTGAGAATATGCCTGAACCGTCCAAAGTATCTATTCAGGAACCTCCTCTGAACGTTCTTGTTTTGTACGATCACATATCAACCTATACCACTACCGTCAAGGAATACTTGGAGAGTTTCTTGCTATACTCCAAGCACCGCATCTTTTATGCGGCGGCGACAAGTGGGAATCATGCGCCACCGACGACGGTGGATTTATCGCTGTTCGATGTGGTGATTATTCACTATTCAGTACGGTTGTGTTATGATTGGCACATCTTGCCTGTCTACGCTAAAGCCGTGGCGCGTTTCGATGGGCTGAAAATGTTGTTTATTCAAGACGAGTACGACCACACGGATTTGGCGCGTCAGTGGATGAAGAAACTCGGGATCAATGTCGTGTTCACTTGTGTGCCGGAACAATTCATCGAGCAGGTGTACCCTTCCGCTTTGCTTCCAAAGGTTGACTTTATTCCGGTTTTGACCGGATATGCGCCATTACCCAATGCAAAGTTCTCCTCTCACAAACCTTTTGCCGAACGAAAATATGTGATCGGTTATCGCGGCCGCCGTTTGCCTTTTCATTACGGGGACTTGGCTAGAGAAAAATCGTTTATTGGACAAGAAATGCGCCGAATCTGTGAAGCGCGTGGCATTTCGGTCAATATCGAATGGGAAGAAATTAAGCGTATTTATGGTGACAAATGGTACGCGTTCTTGCGCGACTGTCGGGCGACGCTAGGCACCGAAGGCGGATCGAATGTTTTTGATTTTAATGGGACGCTCAAGTCGGATGTGGATAATGCCTTGAAGAAAAAACCAGACTTGTCCTATGAGGAAATTCATCATCATTTTCTGGCAAAGCATGAAGGCAATGTTCGAATGAATCAAATCTCGCCTCGTATCTTTGAAGCCATTGCTTTGCGTACGGTACTCGTTCTTTTTGAGGGTGATTACTCGGGCGTCGTCAAACCTAATCTTCACTACATTCTGTTGAAAAAAGATTTCAGCAACGTGGACCAGGTTTTAGAGAAACTCCTGGACGACTGTTATCTCGAGGAATTGACCGAGTGCGCCTATAGGGACATTATCGAATCTGGGAACTATAGTTATCGCGGTTTTGTGCAAATGGTAGATGCACAAATTGATCGCCGTGTGAAAACTGCAAAGAACTCGGCGATCTTGACCGGGGTAGTTGCTTTCAGGCGGAATATAGAAGAGACGTGGCAACTTGTTGCGGTGCAACCTGAATCACCAGTCGTGTCTATGTTTACATCCCAACCAATCGGACAATCCGAGTCACCGCCGCCGGGGACGGGGCGGTTGGGAGGACTGAGGTACAGGTACCAGATTGTGGTTATGAACTTGTTCAATTATGCTTCCAAACTACGCGTTGAGCATCCGCGATTGTATGTGATTGTGCGGGCAATTTACCGCGGGATGCAAACGGTTTGGAAGATAATGAACCGACTCTTGATGAGATCAAAGTAAACGTATGGATCAAGATAGGATTGATGTCAAGAATATCGAGTTCTGGAACGAATTGTGCGGTTCCGGCTTGACGCGCTCTCTGGGAATTACGGAAGCATCCCCAGAGAATCTCCGTCGCTTTGACGATGCCTATTTCGCATTTTATCCTTATTTGACAGACTATGTTCTGCGATACAACCTTTCTGGTAAGAAGGTATTGGAGATTGGTTTGGGTTATGGCACGCTCGGGCAATTGATCGCTTCGCGCGGCGCTGATTATTACGGGCTTGACATTGCAGAGGGTCCAGTGAACATGATGCGTTATCGTCTGGAGCAGTTGGGGCGAAGTATCGAGGACAAGATGCGCGTGGGCTCGGCGCTGGACATTCCCCATGCAGACGCAAGTTTTGACTACGTATACACAATTGGTTGTTTACATCATACTGGCGATCTGCCAAAAGCCGTCTCCGAAGTTTACCGCGTGTTGGTGCCGGGTGGCAAAGCCATCGTCATGCTGTACAATCGCAATTCATTTCGTCGCTTGATCCAAGCACCACTATTGCGGTTATTTTTTTGGGCAACACAACGCAAGACAAATTTCGATAAGTATGTCCGTTCACTCTATGATTCCAATGCGGCTGGCGAAGCCGCGCCGCATACCGATTATGTATCGCGAAATCAGGTGAAAAGACTGTTTCAAGCATTTTCTCAAGTGAAGATTGATGTCCAGAACTTTGACAATTATAGTCTCTTTCGAGGTCACATTTTCCTTTTGCGTCAGAAGTTTCTCAACAATGTGGCGCGGGTAATCGGACTGGATCTGTACATTACAGCGGAAAAATAATCTCTCAGGTGTAATCCAGTGAAAGTTAACGGCATTCTTCTATTATATCATCACCCGTTGGGCCATAATGCACCAACGATCATGGAGCACGTGAATGCATTCGAGCGTCATTCCCGGTTTCAGATATGGAATGTCAATACTGAATTAGGATTTCCGAAAGAATTAAAGCAACTTGAATTCGAGGGGGTCGTCCTGCATTACTCGCTGTTCGGCACCGCGAACTACATGCTGAACGCCGAGTTTCTGGATTACCTTTCGTGTTTGCGCGCGTACAAAGTTGCCTTTTTTCAGGACGAATATCATCATTGTCGGCAGCGCTTTGATTTTCTAAATCGCTACCAGATTGATTGCGTTTTTACGCTCGTCGAATCGGTCTATTGGAAGGATGTGTATCAAAAATACACCCGCGTGCCCAATTTAGTTTATCAACTCACTGGGTATGTCAGTAACGCCTTAGTCGAACATGCCGCGCGATTGACGATGCCGGACGCGCAGAGAAAAATCGACATTGGCTATCGCGGCAGGAATTTATTGGGCTATTATTATATGGGCAAGGGAGTCCGTGAGAAGGTAGAGATTGCCGCTGTGTTTCGCGAACGCGCGCAAGAGCTTGGCTTGAAATTGGATATTGAGCATGAGGAACGCAAACGAATTTATGGATGGCGATGGTACCAGTTTTTGGCAAACTGCCGCGCCGTACTGGGTGTTGAAGCCGGCGTATCAATCTTTGATGTGCAAGATGTAGTCCAGACGGAATGCACTCGCTTGCTTGCGGAGAATCCGTCGCTCAATTTCGAGGAAATCTCGCAGAAATTTTTGTACCAGTGGGAAGGCAATATTCCGCATCGAGTTATCAGCCCGCGGCATTTTGAGGCGGCGGCGTTGCGCGTATGCCAGATTCTATTCGAAGGCAATTACTCCGGCATCCTCAAGCCGATGGTGCATTACATTCCTCTGAAAAAGGATTGGTCGAACTTTGATGAGGTGATCCGGATGTTCAGGGATACCGCGCTCCGGCAGGAATTGACGGAGAACGCGTATCGTGATTTGATCGCGTCAGGTCAATATAGTTATCAGAAATTTATCGCGGGATTTGATCAAGTATTGCTCGATGCGGGTTTACAACTGGGTGTTCCCGAAGCAAATGCCCTACGCGTTACCGCGCGCTTGAGTCAAGGACAGACCCGCCGCCAAGCCTTTGCGCTGGTGCGCGGCGTGCCCCATTACCCGTTTCCGGGACGCCGGTTCGTCACTCCTACGATTAAACGCGTGCAGAGTTTGTATCGCCGATGGAAACAACTCGCGGCGACCAACCAAGTGTCTCAAGGGGAAAAAATCAGCTAATATGTGCGGAATCGCCGGCGCGCTTGATTTAAAATTACAACCCATTGCCAATCTGTCCCTTCGCCTCGACGCGATGAATTCGTTACAAGCGCATCGCGGTCCCGATGGCGAAGGGACGTGGCAGCATCCGCGCGGCCATCTCGGATTCGCGCATCGCCGGCTGAGCACTATCGATCTCGCTACCGGCGATCAGCCTATGACGGATCGCGCCGGCAATTGGGTGATCTTGAACGGCGAAATTTATAATTACCTTGAATTGCGCCAAGAATTGGGACTCGAAAATTTTGTCACCACTTCGGATACGGAAGCAATCTTATTCGCCTATCGCAAATGGGGCGGCGAGTGTGTCAATCATTTGCGCGGGATGTTCGCGTTTGTGTTGTGGGACGAAGCGAATCAAACCTTGTTTTGCGCGCGCGATCGCTTTGGCATCAAGCCCTTGTATTACGCCGTTGTCAATAACCAATTTTATTTTGCGTCGGAAGCGAAATCCCTCTTGCCATTTGTGGAACACATCGAGACTGACCTGAACGGATTCAAAGACTATTTGGCGTTTCAATTTCCGCTTGGAGGCAAGACGCTCTTCAAAGGCATTTCCGAATTATTGCCGGCGCACTATATGCGCGTGCGCAACGGCGTCGTCGAGATCAAGCGGTATTGGGAAGTTTATTATCATCTCGATTTCGATCATCCCCCCGAATATTTTGAAGAGCGTCTGCGCGCGCTCTTAGCCGATTCGGTGACGTTTCATCTGCGCGCGGATGTGCCGGTGGGCGCATACATTAGCGGCGGATTAGATTCGAGCATCGTCGCCGCGTTGGCGCGAAAAGAAAATCGCGGCGAGTTTATCGGATTTACCGGCAAATTTTCAGCTAGCTCGGATTACGATGAAAGTCCGTACGCGCGCGCGGTTGCCGACGCGTACGATTTCCGACTTGAAGAAATTGATATTCAGCCGCAAGATTTCATCGCGCATATTCGGCAAGTTATTTATCATCTCGATTACCCGGTCGCGGGTCCCGGTTCTTTTCCACAATACATGGTTTCACGGCTCGCCGCAAAATCGCGCAAGGTGGTGTTGGGTGGACAAGGCGGCGACGAGATTTTTGGCGGGTATACGCGTTACCTGATCGCGTACTTTGAGCAATGCATCAAAGCCGCGATTGATGGGACGATGGAGAACGGCAATTTTGTTGTCACGTACGAATCGATCATTCCCAACTTGACCGCGTTGCAAAATTACAAACCCCTGCTCCAAGAATTTTGGCGCGAGGGATTATTCGAGCCGATGGACGCGCGCTATTTTCGCTTGATCAATCGCGCCCCAAGTCTGAATGACGAGATTCGTTGGGACTTGCTAAATAAATATTCCCCGTTTGAAACGTTCAAAGAAATTTTCAACGGGCAGAATGTGCGCAAAGAATCCTATTTTGATTTGATGACGCACTTTGATTTCAAAACGCTTTTGCCGGCGTTGTTGCAAGTAGAAGATCGCGTCAGCATGGCGCACGGGTTGGAATCGCGCGTGCCTTTTCTCGATCATCCTTTAGTTGAATTTGCCGCGACGATTCCATCGAACATCAAATTCAAAGACGGTACGATGAAGCAGGTTTTGAAAAATGCAATGCATTCTCTTTTGCCTCCCGCGATCGCGGAACGCAAAGATAAAATGGGCTTTCCGACTCCATTGACGGAATGGATTCAAGGACCCGCGAAAGATTTTGTGCATGAAATTTTTTCCGCGGCGTGCGCCCAAGACCGCGCGTTGATTGACAATCGCCGCGTGCTCGACACGCTGGGCAAAGAAAAAAAGTTTGGGCGAAATGTGTGGGGACTGTTATCGTTAGAATTGTGGCAACAAGAATTTCACGATCAAGAATCCAAATTCAAACGCATGCTTAAAGCCTAACGAGGTGTTGTAAATGCAGATATTGATCACCGGCGGAAGTGGTTTCATTGGCTCGCATCTGGCAGACTATTTGGTCGCGCGCGGCGACCATGTGTTGGTGATTGACAATTACGCGACCGGACGGCGCGATAATCTTTCGACCCAATCCAATCTCAAAATGGTTGAAGGTTCGATTGCAGACCCCGAACTTGTCCAACGCGTTTTTTCCGAATTCAAACCGGAGATTGTCGTTCATGCCGCGGCGTCGTACAAAGACCCCAGCAATTGGAGCGAAGACGCGCGCACGAATGTTTTGGGAACCGCGAATATCGTTCAAGCGTCCGAGCAAGTTGGCGTCCGGCGGTTGATTTATTTTCAAACCGCGTTGTGCTATGGACTCGTCCCGCTCGAACAACCGATTACCCTCATTCATCCGCTTCGACCCGAAGGTAGTAGTTACGCGATTAGCAAAACCGCCGGCGAGCATTATATCGCGCTCGGCAAATTGGATTTTATTTCCTTCCGTCTCGCAAACGCTTACGGACCGCGCAATTTGAGCGGACCCTTGCCTACATTTTATTCGCGCTTGACCACCGGCAAGAAATGTTTTGTGATGAACACGCGGCGCGATTTTATTTTTGTAGACGATTTGATTCAAGTGGTGATAAAAGCAATCGCGGGCAAGGGTACGCGCGGCTATTACCACATTTCTTCCGGCGGCGACTATTCGATCAAAGAACTTTTCGACGCGACCGTCAAGGCGCTGGGAATTAAATTGGAAAGCGAAGTAGAAGTGCGCGAACGCAATCCAGACGACGCATTCACAATTCTATTGGACCCCTCCAAAACAAATCATGACTTTGGTTGGGAAGCAAACACGCACCTCAGCGAAGGCGTGGCGCGCGCGATTGATTACTATCGCCAGTTCGGAATTCAAGAAACCTTCACCCACCTGCGCACGCCGTTGGATAAATAATGCAGGAATTTGCAAATACAAACGTGCTCGTTACTGGCGGCGCGGGCTTTGTCGGCAGTAATCTAGTCCACCGATTGCTAACCGCAAATACGCACACCATTCATATCGTTGACAATTTGCTTTCAGCCGAACGCGTCAACATTCCGTCCGATCCGCGCATCCGTTTCACAGAGGGCTCCATTGCCGATGATCGCGTCCTGGAAAAACTTTACGACGAGTACGATTTTATTTTTCACCTTAGCACCTATCATGGCAATCAAAGTTCGATTCATAACCCGCTCGCGGATCACGATAACAATTTGCTGACCACGCTCAAACTGCTTGAACGCGTCAAACATTTCCAGCGTTTGAAAAAATGGGTTTATGCCGGCGCCGGATGCGCGGTGGCGGAAAAAACTTTTGATCAAGCGTATGCCACCTCCGAAGACGCGCCTGTATCGTTGCACATGGACAGCCCCTACTCGATCTCAAAAATCGTCGGCGAATATTACGCGGTCTATTATCACGCGCGCTACAATGTGCCAACCGTGCGCGCGCGTTTTCAAAACGTCTATGGTCCCGGCGAGATTTTGGGCGCGGGGCAATGGCGCGGCACACCCGCCACAGTTTGGCGGAATGTTATTCCAACGTTCATCTACAAATCCCTAAGGCGTGCAGCGTTGCCGGTTGAAGGCGGAGGCGAGGCAACTCGCGATTTTATTTTCGTTCAAGATATTGTCTCGGGCTTGATCTTGTGCGCGCTCCAAGGCACCGCAGGGGATGTTTATAATCTGGCGAGTGGTGTGGAAACGAGCATCCTGAATTTAGCGCAGTTGATCAACGAAATGACCGGCAATTCAACGCCATTGAAAATTTTACCGGCGCGCGGGTGGGATCATTCCGGCAAGCGCTATGGTAGTCCGGTGAAATCCAAACGTGAGATTGGCTTTGAAGCAAAAACAAATTTGCGCGCAGGATTGCTGAAGACGATCGAATGGACGCGTGAGCATATGGAGATGATCGAAACCTGCATTCAAAGGCACTCGCTGCTGATGAGAGAAAATGAAAGAGCGCATCAAAACACTTTTGCTTGATGCGAATGGCGCCAAACCGCACGCTATTTTTGTCAATACAGTTTTACGCGGTGTGCTCGGAGTTCGAAATTATCTTGACGCATCTTCGCCCTTGAATCGATTACCATTCGCGGGGCGAGTATTGGGAAAATGGTATGACAGCGCTTCATATATGCTTGATTGGCGCGAGGCGTTTGATCAATCTCCCGCGCTCGAGGTTGAAAACTGCAACATTAGCAATTTGTTTGAATATGCACGATTCCGCCGCGCTGTCGCTGAATATCCCCTGATTATTATTTTACACTCGGCGGCGGGTGACGATCTTTCGCTATTGCTTAGAACCGTCAAGTGGTTTCAGCGCCGACGCGGAAAACTAGTTGTCTTTTTGGGCAACGAGTATGATCTGATGTCGGAGAAAAGCGCCTTCTTGAAAGCCGTGAGTGCCGACTTTGTTTGCACTCAACTGCCAATCGAATCGGCCCGCTGGTTATATGGTGAACTGACCGATACGCGTATTCTAGAAATGCCGCATGCGCTCAATCCACGCGTGTATTTTCCTACTTCTTCGAGAACCCGTTCGATTGATATCGGCTTTGTTGGCGACCTTTATCCTCACTTTATCGGAGACGTTGAACGTACTAACTTGATTTATTATTTTCAAACTCACGCACCCAATTGGAATTTGTCTATAGACATTCGCTTTCAACGGATGTCGCGTTTAAAGTGGGCTGAATTTCTAAGACACTCCGCCGGAACAATTGGAGGAGAGTCCGGCACCTATTATTTGGATCGGCGCGGGGAGATTGTTAATCGAGCCAAAGCATTCACAAAAAAAAATCCGCACGCAACATTTGAACAACTCTGGGCGAATTGTTTTCACGATTTGCCTCCGTTCGTTTCCGGTCGCGCTGTTTCGTCTCGCCACTTTGAGCCGATTGGAACTAAAACTTGCCAGATTCTGCTCGAAGGGAATTACAACCATATCCTTCAACCCGAAGAGCATTATATCGCGGTAAAAAAAGATCTCTCCAATATTGACGAAGCCGTGCGCCGGTTCAAAGACAAAACTTATCGCGATGCGATTGTGGAGCGGACCTATGAATATGCAATGGATCAACATACATATGCGCATCGCGTCAATGCGCTAATCAACGCGGTGGTGGGTTAATCCCCCGGCTCTCTCATGCTAAACAAAGATAAATTTTGAGCAATTTTATTCTGCATTGATTGGAAATTGAGATGTGCGGCATCACAGGTTTCTGGCAATCATCGGGCGAAGAGCAAGCATTACTATGCGCGCGCGTGACGCGCATGGCGGATTGCATCGCGCATCGCGGTCCCGATGATTCGGGTGTGTGGGTGGATGCTGCCGCCGGTTTGGCGTTGGGTTTTCGGCGGCTCGCCATTCTCGATCTCACTCCGACCGGACATCAACCGATGCTTTCCGCCGACGGACGTTGCGCGATTATTTTTAACGGCGAAATTTATAATGAACGCGAATTGCGCGCGGAGGCGGAAGCGCGCGGCGTCCGTTTTCGCGGCCGTTCCGACACCGAAGTGATTGTGGAAAACGCGGCGCGCGGCGGCGCGGAAAAAATTATTCCGCAATTGTGGGGAATGTTCGCGCTCGCAATTTGGGATCGCGAAAAAAGAGAATTGACGCTCGCGCGCGATCGTCTTGGCAAAAAGCCGCTCTATTACGCGCAATTCGGCGGAACATTTTTGTTTGGGTCTGAACTCAAAGCGTTGCGTCAGCATCCAGATTTCAAAGCCGAAATCAATCGCGCGGCTCTGGTTTTGTATTTGCGACATGGATATGTGCCGGCGCCTCTTTCAATTTATTCCGGAGTTTACAAATTGCCGGCGGGGCATCTTCTCACCGTCCGCGCCGATCATTCGTATCACACGCGTCCGTATTGGGACGCCGCGCAAGTAATTGAAAAGAGTGCAAACAACCGGCTGCAACTCGATGATGCGGGCGCGATCGAACAACTGGATTCGCTTCTGCGCGATTCGGTTGCGCGGCGAATGGTTGCCGATGTTCCATTGGGCGCATTTTTATCCGGCGGTATTGATTCTTCGACTGTTGTCGCGTTGATGCAGGCACAAAGCAATCGTCCGGTAAAATCGTTCAGTATTGGTTTTCATATTCCTTCTTACAACGAAGCCACATTTGCCAAGCAGGTGGCTTTGCATCTCGGCACTGATCACACTGAGTTGTACGTCACCGCTGAAGAAGCGCAAGCCGTTATTCCGCGATTGCCTGATTTGTATGACGAACCGTTTTCGGATTCCTCGCAGATTCCAACCTTCTTGATCTCACAACTCGCGCGAAAACATGTAACGGTCGCGCTTTCCGGGGATGGCGGAGATGAATTGTTTGCCGGATATAATCGTTACAATCTCGCGATGGATGTTTGGAATCGGATGAGATTTATTCCTTCCGCGCTTCGCCGATTGGCGGGTCGCGGAATCCGGTATCTCAATCCTGAACAATGGAACGCGATTTATCATCGCATGGAATGGATTATCCCATCAAAACTAAGGATGAATCTTGCGGGCGAAAAAATTTTCAAATTCGCTAACTTTGCCGACATTACCGACCCAGAGTTGCTTTATCTGAATCTCATTTCAATATGGAAGACTGAAGATGCCAAGAACTTGGTCTGCGACGCGTCTGAAAAATTCCGCGAGCCATTCAAATTTCCGCGCGGCTTGCTGGGCTTTCTCGAGCAAATGATGTTTTTGGATCTAGTTACTTATTTGCCGGACGATATTCTCGCGAAAGTAGATCGCGCCAGTATGGGCGTTAGTCTCGAAGTGCGCGCGCCTTTTCTCGATCATCGCGTCGTGGAATGGGTGTGGAGACTGCCGAATCGGTTTAAGCAAAGAGATGGACAATCGAAATGGTTATTGCGGCAAGTGTTGTCCAAATATGTTCCAACGGAATTAAGCGAGCGACCCAAAATGGGATTTGGAGTTCCGATTGATGTTTGGCTCCGAGGTCCGCTAAAAGACTGGGCAGAAAATTTATTGAGTGAAGAAAAACTGAGAGACGCCGGTCTCTTCCGTCCAGAGCCAATCCGTAAAGTGTGGGCAAGTCATTTGAAAGGCAATACCAACGAGCAATACAAATTGTGGGCAATCTTGATGTTCCAAGCGTGGAACGAGCGCTGGATGAAAGCTGAAAAAATAGTACGATGAATGAAATGCCTAACGTAGATGTTCAAACCATCCGCGGATTCGGCGACGAATGGACGCGCTATGATCAGTCGGAGCTTTCTGATGCGGAACGCGCGGACATTTTTCAGCAGTACTTTTCTATTTTTCCATGGGAATTCTTGCCGGAGAATGCAACAGGTTTCGATCTCGGTTGTGGGAGTGGTCGCTGGGCAAAAAGTGTCGCGCCGCGCGTGGGTAAACTGCATTGCATTGATCCCAGCGAAAAAGCAATGCGCGTGGCGCAACGCAATTTGCGCGCAGTTCCAAATTGCGAATTTCATCTCGCCAGCGTAGATCAAATTCCTCTCTCAGACCATTCAATGGATTTCGGTTATGCGCTCGGCGTGCTTCATCACGTGCCCGATACTCGCGCGGGCATCCGCGCATGCGCGATGAAACTCAAACCCGGCGCACCGCTGTTGCTTTATCTCTACTATGCGTTCGACAGTCGCCCACTTTGGTTTCGTGCGATCTGGAAGCTGTCCGATTTATTCCGCCGCATAATTTCACAACTCCCGTTTTTTCTAAAGTCCAGCATTAGTTGGTTAATTGCGGCGACAATTTATTTTCCGCTTGCGCGCGTGGCACGCGGATTGGAAAAGATCGGCTGGAATGTTGAGCCCATTCCACTCTCGCAATATCGTCGGCGCAGTTTTTACATCATGCGCACTGATGCGCTAGATCGGTTTGGGACTAGACTTGAAAAACGATTTACGCAAAAAGAAATCCGGGAGATGATGGAGCAAAGTGGCTTGGAGCGCATCACATTCTCACCGCATGTTCCGTATTGGTGCGCATTAGGGTACAAAAAGCAAACTTGAGTTGGTCCGCCAAAAGATTACGTTGGGATTTATAAGTAGCGAAGAGAGAATCAAGGATTTGAATTTGATCGAATATCAAAGGTTGGAAACATTTAGGTATGATAGACGAAATTCGCGTTGCACATATCACTGCGACTGATTTGTCCTTGCACTATCTCTTACTAAATCAACTACGATTTCTCCAAAAAAAAGGATACATCGTTACCGGAATTTCTTCGCCCGGCGCGGAGACCAAGTACCTCAATCAGACTAGCATTCGTTTTCTTCCCATCCAAATTACGCGCCATCCGTTTACCCCCATTCATGATCTCCGCGCTCTGTGGCAACTATATCAAACATTCCGCCGCGAGCGCTTTACAATTGTCCACACCCATACGCCCAAACCGGGCTTGTTGGGACAACTCGCCGCAAAGGTTGCCGGCGTGCCGGTTATCGTCAATACACTGCACGGATTTTATTTTCACGAACGGATGACTCCGCTCTTGAGGCGATTTTACATCGCGATTGAAAAAATCGCGGCTGCATGTTCTGATGTGATCCTCTCGCAAAATTCCGAAGATGTCGAGACCGCAATTCAGGAAGGTATTTGTCAGCGCGAGAAAATTAAATTTCTTGGCAATGGCATTGACTTGGACCGCTTCGATCCCGGTCGGATGGAGAGAGAAAAAGTAAATCGAACCCGCGCGGACCTTGGCATCGCGAAGAACGCGCGGGTCGTTGGCTTTGTCGGACGGTTAGTGCGTGAAAAAGGTCTGCTTGAACTTTTCGCGGCGATGCGCTTGGTTAGTGAACGTGTGCCGAATGTAATCTTGTTGGTTGTTGGGCCGGTAGATTCTGAAAAGCGCGACGCGCTTTCATCGGAGACCGCGCGTGAATATGGGATTGAAGCCAATTGCCGTTTTACCGGCCTTCGTCAAGATATGCCGGAACTATATTCTCTAATGGACGTTTTTGTCCTGCCTTCGCATCGCGAAGGTTTTCCGCGCGCGCCGATGGAAGCATCAGCAATGGGCGTGCCGTCAATCGTTACGGATATTCGCGGATGTCGCCAAGTTGTCGAACAGGGACAGAATGGACTGCTAGTACCGCTCGGCGACGTGAACGCGCTTGCGGACGCAATCACCACGCTTCTCAATGATTCTGAAATCGCGCGCAAAATGAGCCAAGCCGCGCGCCGCATCGCGCAAGAACGTTTCGACGAACGATTTGTGTTTGAGCGCGTTCAGGAAGAATACGCGCACCTCTTGCGAAACAAACACATTCCGATTCCTCTTCCCCAAACTTCCGTGAATCGAACAAACTCGCTATAATTGACTTGTCGTGGGCAAAACCATCCAACTTGGAATCAAGCGCGCATTCGATGTGGTTGTTTCTATCGCCGCGCTCGTTGTCCTTTCACCTCTCATCGCGCTGATTGCGATTGCGATCAAGCGCGATAGTCCCGGTTCAATTTTTTTCGTGCAAGAACGCGTCGGCAAAGATGGCAAACCATTCCGCGCGATAAAATTCCGGACGATGATTGTAAACGCGGAAAAAATTGGACTGGGGCTCGAAATCGCACACGACGACGCGCGCATTACGCGGGTCGGACATGTGTTGCGTCGCTGGACGCTCGATGAAATTCCACAACTCTTCAACGTTTTGCGTAACGAGATGAGTGTCATTGGTCCACGTCCCACAGTGCAGAGTCAAGTTGAACGCTATACTCCTTGGCAACGCCGCCGACTCACGATGAAACCGGGCATGGCAGGTTGGGCGTGGATTCATGGGCGAAATAATTTGGCGTGGTCGCGGCGGATTGAGTTGGATGTCTGGTATGTAGAGCATTGGTCATTGTGGCTCGACGTGAAAATTTTTTTTATAGCAGTCCTAATTTTATTTCGTCATGAAGGCGTGTACGGTACCGACGGCATCGCGCGGGATTTTGAATAATTCGATGAAAAAAATAGCATTGCTCGGCGCAGGCGGGCACGCGCGTGTGGTGTGGGATACTTTGCATGCATGCGCGGACTGCTCCGTCGTTGCGGTATTGGACGAAGACCCAAAACGCTGGGGCGAAAAATTTTTCGATCTGGAAATTCGCGGACCACTCGATACGATTCGCGATACGAGCGCGGATGCAGTCGTTATTGGCATTGGAGATAATCGCGCGCGTCAGCGCGTATACGAGCAAGTGAAAATGCTAAAGATTCCGCTAGTCAATGCAATTCATCCGCGCGCGGTGATTGCAACGAACGTGGAATTGGGCGAAGGTATAGTCGCGTTTGCGAATGTCGTTGTAAATATCGGCGCGCGGATTGGCGATAACGTTATTCTGAACACCGCTTGCACGATTGATCACGATTGCATTATCGGCGCGCACGCGCATATCGCGCCGGGCGCGCATCTTGCCGGCAGTATTCGAGTTGGTGCGGGCACGCTCGTGGGTATTGGCGCCGCGATTATTCCAAATCTCGTCGTAGGCGATTGGTCGATAATTGGTGCGGGCAGTGCGGTTGTTCGCGATGTTCCCGCCGGCGCAACGGTCGTAGGCGCGCCTGCCCGCGTGGTGGAGAAATAAATTGGCGCTAAAAATTTCAATGTCCGAACCGGATATTACGCAAGTTGAAATCGACGCAGTTAATCGCGTGTTGCAAACGCCCCACCTCAGTATCGGTCCGGTGATTGATGAATTCGAACACGCGTGGGCGCGGTTTGTCGGCGCGCGTTACGCGGTCGGCGTGTCGAGCGGGACAGCCGGTTTGCATTGCGCGGTGATCGCGGCTGGAGTCGGTGCGGGTGACGAAGTGATCACGACGCCATTCAGTTTTGTCGCGTCGGCGAACGTGATGCTTTATCAAAATGCAACGCCGATCTTTGCCGATATTGATTCCCAAACGTTGAACATTGACCCGAATCAGGTCGAAGATAAAATTAAATCGCGATTACGCGCTGGCGCGCGCTTCAAAGCAATCATGCCGGTGCACGTGTTTCATCAGCCGTGCGACATGGACCCATTGATGGAAATTGCCGCGCGCTATGATTTGCTCGTCATCGAAGATGCCTGCGAGGCGATGGGCGCACAATACAACGGACGCGCAGTTGGTACTTTTGGCAAAGCGGCAGTCTTTGCTTTTTATCCTAACAAACAAATGACGACCGGCGAAGGCGGGATGATCGTGACGGACGATACAGAATGGGCGCAGCTCTTTCGCAGTCTGCGTAATCAGGGGCGCGACGAAAATGGAACGTGGTTGCATCACATCCGACTCGGTTACAATTATCGTTTAGACGAATTGAGCGCGGCATTGGGTCTGGCACAGTTGAGTCGCATTGACGAACTATTGGAAAAAAGGGAGCGCGTCGCGCAAATGTATAATGCGCGCCTGCGCGGAATGCCGGGCGTTCAGATTCCGTTCATTGCGCCACAGACGACGCGTAGCAGTTGGTTTGTGTACGTCGTCCGAATTGCATCCGAGATTGATCGCGACGCGGTTTTGCGCGAGCTCGCTGCGCGTGGAATTCCGGCGCGCCCGTACTTTACGCCGATTCATCTTCAACCATTTTATCGGACCCGCTTTGGTTTTCAAGAAGGCGATTTCCCGATCACCGAACAAGTTGCACGCACCACGCTGGCTTTGCCTTTTCATAGCAACCTGAATGCAGAAAAAATTGATTTCATTGGCGAGACGCTTTCCCAAATTCTCGATTCGCGACGGTCGTTGCAATGACATTGCGTAATCGCCATTTCCTCCTTTTAGATATTGTTCTCACTCTGCTCTCCGTAGCGTTCGCGTTCAGTCTCCGTTTCGACACGTTGAATGCCTTTGACTATTTCGCGCAAAGTTGGTTCTTTGTGCCGCTCTTGCTTATCTTTCGCACGCCATTGTTGTTTCTGTTCGGCGTGTACCGTCGTTTGTGGCATTATGCGAGTGTTAACGAATTTTTTTCTCTCGGTCAAGCGATCGGATTGAGTTCGATACTGACGGGCGCGGTCATCGTGCTACTCGTCGTGCCGATAGTTGGTGTTTCAGGGTTTCCGCGATCGGTGATTCTATTAGAAGCGTTGCTCGCGCTCGTGATGATCGGCGGTTTGCGTTTTACATTGCGCTTGTCGCCGAACGTGCGACGACGGTCATTTTTCGTTTTAAGCACGGTTAAACAACGCGTTCTTGTTTTTGGCGCCGGAGATGCGGGCTCGCTCATTGTACGTGAAATGATTGCCAATCCTGCATTGGGCTTGGAACCAATTGGATTTGTTGATGATGATTTCACCAAGAAAGGCATGCGGATTCACAATCTGCCGGTTTTAGGCGACCGCGCTTCTGTTGGAAAAATCGTCGCGGAATGTAATATTGACGCGGCAATCGTCGCGATGCCGACCGCGCCGGGCAAAGTTATCCGCGAAGTGATCGAAGCGTGCCGGCAAGCCAGTATTCCGTTCAAAACGATTCCGGGTTTGTACGAAATTCTAAGTGGGAAAGTGCAGGTCAATGCGATTCGTCAAGTGGAATTGGAAGATTTGCTTCGGCGCGATCCAGTAACGATTGACTTGGATGAGGTCGGCAAATATTTGCAAAACGCGCGGGTGTTGGTTACTGGCGCCGGCGGTTCGATTGGCTCTGAGTTGTGTCGCCAAATCACGCGTTTTCATCCCGCCGCGTTGATTCTATATGAATTGAGCGAAAACAATCTCTATCAAATTGATCGCGAACTTCAACAATCCGGCACGCGCATAGTTCCCGTTTTGGGAGACGTGCGCGATTCAGAAAAAATCGCGAGCGTATTCGCGCGCGATCAACCGCAAGTTGTTTTCCACGCCGCGGCGCACAAGCACGTGCCGCTGACAGAACTCAACCCGGATGAAGTGATCGCCAATAATGTTTTGGGTACGCGCAATCTTTTGGACGCTTGCGTACAACATCGCGTCCGCCGATTTGTGCTAATCTCGACCGATAAAGCCGTAAATCCACGCAGTGTGATGGGAGCGAGCAAGCGCGTAGCGGAAATGATGGTGCAGAGCAAATTGTATCGCAACGAAAATTTTTCACCGGTGGCAGTCCGGTTCGGTAATGTGTTGGGGAGTAACGGAAGTGTTGTGCCTTTATTCAAGGAGCAAATCGCCGCAGGCGGACCAGTGACCGTGACGCACTCAGACATGGAACGCTATTTCATGACAATTCCGGAAGCGGTCAGCTTAATCATCCAAGCGGGCGCGCTAGGTCAAGGCGGAGAAATCTTTGTTCTGGACATGGGCGAACCGGTGAAGATTACCGATCTCGCCAAAGATTTAATTCGATTATCCGGCTTTGAACCGGATCGCGATATTCCAATTGTTTTTACCGGCACACGCCCCGGTGAAAAGTTACGCGAGGAATTGTTCGCCCATAACGAAACGCGCGTGCTCACCAAACATCCGCAAATTCAGATCGCGCGCGGCGCGCCAATGAATGATAACTTTTTGCGAGTGGCAATCGAAATGTTGAGTGCGGATATACAGAATCACGATCCAACTAGTCTCAAGCGAAAATTGCAGGAGATCGTTCCAGAGTTTTCGATAAACACCTAATTCGCGATCACTTTGATTGCGCGGACATTCTTACTTCCTCACGATCACTTGACCAATCTTTGTTTCGCCCACAGACAAACGATCCGCGCTTTTCTGCAACGAAATTATTAAATCATAATTTTCAGAAGGCAGAGACGTGGGCAGAACAAGATCGTGCCAATCTAATAATACTTCGCCAACTTGCCAGCGCGTCGTCGCATACGCGCCCGCGGCGGGACGATCGATTTGTTCAAACGCGATTACCCCCCGCCGATCCACGAGTTGAACCGCGATCTGATAATCCTCGCGCGGTTTTTCGCGCGCGCGCCAATACAATCCCAATGCAAGTGTTTCGCCCGGCGCAATTTGCTCCGGCAATTGTGTGGATCCCAAAAAGCGAATTTCGCGCATATCAACGCGCAATGGATTTTCGATGAAAAGCAAGTCGGCCGGAATGTTTGTTGTATCTTTGCTAACGGCAATCCGATCCAAAATAATTTCTTGCGCATCTTGCGCGATCAAGCGCGTTCCGGTTTGCGGATTCCAGACGCCAATGGTGATCGCGTATTCGCCCGGCGGCATTGTCCGCGGCAAGGCAAGTGTATATTGATCGCGATAAATTCCTCCGGCGCGCCAACTGGTGGTCGGTATTATTCCAGAGATCGGCTCGCGATCATCCTCCGCCCAAATGTGACCGCGCGAATCAATCAGATGAGCAAGCATAATATAGCGCGCACCGAGATCGCGATTTGCTTTCCATTCAACCACTACCCGCACGCTATCACCACCGCGGACGTTCGAGTTCGTCAAGATTGAATAACCAAGCAGGGTGATGTCGCCGTAATTCGCATCAAGCGCGCGATGAAATGCGTTTGGCGCGGAAGAATAACCGAGCAAAGCGGCGCCATTATCAATCTGGATATGTCCAGCCGATTCGTACTGGATCCAACCGTTGTCTAATTTTTTCCCGGGCGGCAAAGTTTTCGCGCGCAAGAGAAAATAGCCGTCGGTCTCGATCACGCTTTCAAAATAACCGGAGGCGCGCAAATTTTCCCACGTTGGTTTTTGAAACGCATACCACGCGCGCGTGCTATCGCCAAAAACAGACTGGGCATCGCGATGATCTATGTTGGGAGAAAATTCGACGACGGAGAATTTTCGCGCATCCGAGAGCGGCATAAATAATTCCGGCTGCGCGACCACTTTGGATCCGCTTGGAATTTGCGTAATGATCTGATGTCCCAATTGTGAATGCGCATCAAGAACAAAGTTGGAAGGTGAGAAAATATTTGCCCACGTGGAGGGCAAATAAAGTTGCGAACTGATAATGAGTAAAACGCCAAGCGCGGCTTGCGTTCGCATCGATTTATCAAGCAACCGCCGTATGCCGTAAATCGTACCGAAAAAAAGAAATGGCAAAAGGGGTGCTTGATAGTAAAAAGTTGGATCGGTCTGTTGCGGCAAATCACTCAACAACGTGTACGCCCATGCGGGGAGTGATATCGCGAAGACTTGCCAACCGATCAGCGGCAAGAACGCGAGGGGAGTTAACAAGTCGATACTAAATTCAATTTTTGTCGGAACCAGAATGTGCGCCAGCGCGATATCGGGGCGCGTGATCAGCGTTTTGATTACTTGATCGAAGGTTGTGCCCAAATAGGCATAGCGCTGTTCAAATTGAGGATAGATGGCGCCTTTGGCAGAAGCCGGATACAAAACAAGGATGATCAAAAGCGCCAAACCTATCCCGGCTAAAAAAATAAAACCTCCCAAAAGTCTTTGACGTTGAACGAAAAAAATAAAGAGAGCAAATCCCGCCGCAATAAATGCGATTTCTTGTTTGAGCATCAACGCTAATCCCAAGCTGATGAAAAATGGAACATACCGCCGGCGCAAAAGAAAAAAGAGCGCGAACGAAAGCAATGGGACTGCAAGTTTGATCTCGTAAAAGACTGCCTGATTAATCACCAGCACAGACGGAGAAACCCAAAACGCGATTGCAACGATTAAGGCAAGCATCGGTCCAATCTGTTTGCGCCCAATCCAATACAACGGAAGCGCAGAAATCGCGAGTCCAAGCGATTGAACGATCAAAATCGCTTTTGGATTTGCCCACACTGAATAAACCGGAATCAGGGCGATGAGCAACGGATTAAAACGGTAGAGACTAAAAGAAAATGTTTGACCGCGCAAATAGCCAAGCAATATCCCGTCGAAATCGGCAAAATCGTGATAGCTGTTGAACGAGTCATAGTTGTGCAATGCGTGCGTCGGCAATCCAATCAGCGCCACCAGCGCGAGCAGATAAAAAATCTTATCCACTCGGCGCGGGGTCAACCATTGTTGTAAGGATTTCAATTTATCAAGTTGCGCGACCGGCGGCGCAATAATATACATCGCGAGCGCGCTGATGAGCGCAAAAATAAATGCAACGGGATACGATTGAAAAATATTCATAAGTCTGCTTGTGACGAAACCGCTGACGCATTATAATGCGAGTAATCGAATGAAACAATTTGCCGCGCGCGCTGACCGTATTTTTTTGCTAATGGTCGCGATGTATGCACTCACTTTCACCGCGCTTTCAATCCTTCGGCATCTGTCTTTCAACACCGGCGGATTCGATCTTGGCATTTTCGATCAAGTCGTTTGGAATTCTTTGCACGGCAGATTGTTCGAAAGTTCGATCTTACCCGACGCGCCGCTATTGATCAGCCAACGTTTTGCGCTGATTATGCTCGCGTTTGTTCCGCTCTACGCGCTGTGGTCGAGCCCAATCGTTCTGCTTGTGGCGCAAACGCTGGGGATTGTCGCGGGCGCGTTTCCCTTGTATTGGTTTGCAAGAAAAGAAATTGGACACAATCTCGCGTGCATGATCGTCGCCGCGTATTTTCTCTACCCCGCGCTCGAGTACGTCAATTTATTTCAATTCCACGAAATCGCGCTCGCGATTCCACTGCTTTCGTTCGCGACTTTTTTTCTGCTCCGCCAATCTTATCGCGCGTTTTTGTTAACCCTGGGCGCGGCGCTCTTGGTCAAAGAAGATGTTGCGCTCGTCGCGATCGCGTTCGGCGTTTACATTTTTGTTTTTCAACGCGCGCGGCGATTGGGTTTGGCGGTGACATTTTTTTCCGCGGTTTGGACGATTTTGTTGTTGCAATTCATCATTCCATTTTTTCGCGGCGACGAGTTTGCGGGCGCGGGCTTTTATTATTTCGGCAGCGGAATCGCACAAGGCCGCGGTCGCTACGATTATCTCGGCGCGAATCTATTCGAAATTCTCGCGACGCTGATTACGCAACCGAATGTGGTCCTGCAGCACATTTTAATTCCCGCCAAGATCGAATTTATCGCCGCACTGTTTGCGCCGCTCGCGTTTCTGCCGCTCTTCGGCGCAGCAACGTTGATGGCATTGCCGACGCTCGCGATTTCATTGCTCAGCGATTATCCGCCGCAATTCTCGATCATCTTTCACTACACCGCCGCGTTAATTCCATTTCTTTTCTTCGGCGCGATTGCCGCGCTGCGCCGCGTCCGCGCGCGCAATCCGCGCTCCGCGCGATTTTCCGGCGCGATATTTTTGCTCGCCTCGCTCGCGAGTTATTTTACTCACGCGCCGGGTCCGTTTGCCGCGCGCTTTGAAACATTCCGCTACGCGCCCACCGATCACGACGCGCGCGCGGAAAATTTTCTCGGCGCGATCCCGCGCGATGCGCGCGTCGTCGCGCAAACCGAACTGACCGCGCATCTCTCCGAACGCGCGCGCATTTATGAATTCCCCGGCATTCCCGACTATCGTCAAGCCGATTATTTGATCGGCGACACCACGCGTTTGTGGTACAGCGTGCATCGCGAAATTTGGGCGCAGTGGTTCGCGACCGGCTATTTTGAAACCGTGCGCCAAGACGACGGTTATTTTTTGGCGCGCCGCGTCGCGCCCGCGCATGTGCTCAATTTGAAATTTGACGGCGCGCTGAATCTCATTGGTTATACAATTCCAATCTCGACCACATTGCGCGGCGGAATGACTCTTCGTCCGATTTTGGAATGGCGCGCGGATTTACCAATGCTCGAACGTTATCGTTTTCAAATCGCGTTGTTTGATGCGCGCGGTCATCTCTGGGCGCGCGATGATCGCGAGCCGCAAGAAGGAAATTTGCCGACAACAAAATGGATCGTCGGAGAAAATAGCGGCGATCAATTCGCGCTCGCGCTCGAATCAACGATGCCGCCGGGGGAATATCAAATCGCGGTGAGCGTGTGCGACGCGCACGAAAAATGTTTGCGCGCGGGCGAACGCGGCGACGCGCCGATCATCGGCACGCTGCGAATCGAAAAAGATAAATCATCTATTACCGCGAGCCAATTGCAAATCCCCAATCCGTTTTTCGTGGATCTGAATGAGATGCGCCTCTTGGGATTTACCGCGTTGCCGAAAAAAATTCTGGCGGGCGAAACTTTTTCACTCGGCGTCTTCTGGCGCGCGCGCGAAAAACCGCGCGGCGATTATCTCGTCGCGATTCAATTGCGCGATCGCGCGGGACGTATCGCGCTGGAACAAGTTTCTAAACCGGCGGATGGCGCGTATCCTACGCCGGAATGGAACGCGGGCGAAGTGCTGTTGGACTGGCATGATGTCGCGTTGCCCGAAAATTTTTTGGCGGGCGAGTACAATTTGTTTGTCGTTTTGCGCGCGGCGGAAAGTAAACTAGTTTTAGGCGAAGTATTGATCGGACCAGTAATGGTCGAACAAAAAAAATAACGCGGTATCAACTTGTTAATTACTACCGCACCTTACGCACTGTCATTCTGAACGAAGTGAAGAATCTTGTTTTTCCAATGAACATCTGAATACAATTGGAACACCAAGACCCTTCGCTGACGCTCAGGGTGACGTTACTGCGTAACGTCAATTGCTAAACTGATAGACGCGCCATTGCCCGGCGAAAAAAACTTGACTCCACCCTGCTTGATTTAATTCCTCGTTTTGCGTAATAAAGTAGAGCGGACGCGCGGTGCGTTTTTGCCACGCGGCAATCTCGACCCAATTGCGCCGCTTTAAAATATTTTCTTTGAACACAACCGACGGATCATTGACCGGTTCCGTAACGGGCAACGGCGTGAGCGAGCCTTCGCGCCACGTCACATATTCCAACCACATTGGATTTTCCAAGAACATGGCATTCGGCGCGGTCTGCGCGCGAATCCAATCGTACAGCGCGATTTCATCCGGCTGTATCACGACGCGCGCTTGTCCGCTCACAATCATTCCACCGACGCCAATGATCAACGCCGCCGCGCCACCGCATTCCCCGTGAGCAATTTCGTCAGCGCGCGATAAACGTACTCTAAAAAGAAAAATGCGGCGAGCAAAACTCCGGTCCAAACTTCCCAGATCAACACGCGCGTCGCGCGCCATCGCGACCAATCGCGCGCGAGCGCGATCAGTCCGGGAATGATGAGCAAAGTGAAAACCACGCCGAGTTCGGTTGGAATTTCCCACGGGCGCACGAAAAAAATCCAGAATCCGGTGACCAGCGTTTCGCTTAACTTGCCGATTCGCAACGCGTACGGCACAAGCCAAAAGGATGCGATGCCGAGCGATAATGCAAAAATCGCGGCGAAGCGACGCGCGTCCGCGCGTTGCGCGGTAAACCACAACGCGCTGATGATCGACGCGGCGAGAAGAAAAACAACGAGCATCGAATGATGATGAACAAAATAAATGCTTGCGAACGTTATCGCCGCGAAAATACCAGACGCGCGACCATGCGCGCACCACACGAGCGCGAACGCGGTGAGCAACAGCGTCATCGCGGTTTCATTCGGCAAACCACCCCAGCGATAATAATCCAGACTTCCTAAATTCGCGATGAACGCGTACGCGAACGCGGACGCGCGCGCGAGTGAATCGCGCCCGAAAAAATTTTTTCCGATCACATACACG